>NZ_JBOFOC010000023.1:0-35099 GCF_051659245.1 Microbulbifer sp. | reverse complement strand
GATCGACCTGAGCTACGAAGCAAATCCGATCGCGGGCATGGCCCGCTCCTACAGTCGGCAAAAAAGTAATGCGACTGGTATCCAGCCCTCGGTCAGTTTCGGCTCTTGCTTTACGTTTACGTCAACGTAACCCTTTGCTAAGCTTCGCCCGCAACCCGAGAGAGCCGCTATGAAGACCGAAACCATCGAGCCCGGCAGCTACAGCATTTCCGAGCTGGCGCAGGAGTTCGGTATCACCACCCGCGCCATCCGCTTCTACGAGGACAAGGGGTTGCTCAGTCCGGCGCGGCGCGGCCAGGCCCGCGTCTACAGCCCCGAGGATCGGGTCCGGCTGATGCTGATCCTGCGCGGCAAACGGCTGGGCTTCTCCCTGGACGAGAGCCGGGAAATTATCGATATGTACGATCCGGCTCACGGCAATGTGGAGCAGTTGCAGCGGCTGCTCCAGTCCATCGAGCAGAAGCGCGCGCAACTACAACAGCAGCTGCGCGACATCCACAGCCTGATGGGTGAACTGGATCGGGCGGAGGCGCGGGCCCGCGCCGCGCTTTCACCTGACCACCGCAAAAATCCTTCCTGAATAGAGCAACTGGCAAACCCTGTTGGAGTCGCTATGAATACCCCCTACCGCACCCTCGATTTCGGCCTCGGCGAGGAGATCGATATGCTGCGCGATATGGTCTACAAGTTCTGCCAGGCGGAGCTGGCCCCGCGCGCGGCGCAGATCGACGAGGACAACCTGTTCCCCGCGGACATGTGGAAAAAATTTGGCGAGCTGGGCCTGCTGGGGATCACCGTCGAGGAGGAGTTCGGCGGCTCCGACATGGGCTACCTGGCCCACGCCGTGGCCATGGAGGAAATCTCCCGCGCGTCCGCCTCCGTGGGCCTGTCCTACGGTGCCCACTCCAACCTGTGCGTCAACCAGATCCGCAAGAACGGCACCCGCGAGCAGAAGGAAAGATACCTGCCCAAACTCTGCTCCGGCGAACATATCGGCGCCCTGGCGATGAGCGAGCCCAACTCCGGTTCCGACGTGGTCAGCCTGCAGCTGCGCGCGGAGAAAAAAGGGGACCGCTACATCCTCAACGGCAACAAGATGTGGATCACCAACGGCCCGGATGCGCACACCTACGTGATCTACGCGCGCACCGAGCCGGGAGTGGGCTCCGGCGGTATCACCGCGTTTATCGTCGAACGGGGTTTTGCCGGTTTTTCCCAGGCACAGAAACTCGACAAGCTGGGCATGCGCGGTTCCAACACCTGCGAACTGGTGTTTGAGGACTGCGAAGTGCCGGAGGAAAACATTCTCGGCGAACTGAACGGCGGCGTACGGGTATTGATGAGCGGTCTCGACTACGAGCGCACCATCCTCTCCGGCGGCCCGGTGGGGATTATGCAGGCCTGCCTGGATGCGGTGGTGCCCTACGTCCACGAGCGCAAGCAGTTCGGCCGCGCCATCGGCGAATTCCAACTGATGCAGGGCAAGATCGCCGATATGTACGCAGACCTGAACGCCAGCCGCGCCTATCTCTATGCGGTCGCCCGCGCCTGTGACCGGAGTGAGGACTCGCGCAAGGACGCCGCCGCGGTAATCATGTTTACTGCCGAGCGCGCGACACAAATGGCCCTGCAGGCCATCCAGGCCCTGGGCGGCAACGGTTATATCAATGAATACCCCACCGGCCGCCTGCTGCGCGACGCCAAGCTGTACGAGATCGGCGCCGGCACCTCCGAGGTGCGCCGCATGCTGATCGGCCGCGAGCTGTTTAACGAAACCAGATAATTTTCGGGACTCGGGACTCGGGACTCGGGACTCGGGACTCGAAAGAGTGGCTCCCCTCTCCCGCTTGCGGGGGAGGGGTCGGGGGAGGGGGCGTCAGGCCTGCTGCCCAATTTGGAATAATCACTCTGTAGGAGCGGCGGGGCGGCCCGTCCTCGCCGCTCCTACAGAGACAAGAAAACCAGAGTTTATGAACCAGCTGCACAGCAAAATTAACCCCCGCGACCCCGCGTTCGCAGAAAACCGCGAACAGATGCAAAAGCTGGTCGCCGACCTGCGGGAAAAAGTCGAAACCATCGCCCGGGGCGGCGGGGAAAAGGCGCGGGAAAAACACCTGGCCCGCGGCAAGCTGCTGCCCCGGGATCGCATCAATGCGCTGCTGGACCCGGGCAGTCCCTTCCTCGAATTCTCGCAGCTGGCCGCCCACGAGGTCTACGGCGAGGAAGTGCCGGCCGCGGGCATTATCACCGGCATCGGCACCGTCTCCGGCCAGCCCTGCGTGATCGTCGCCAACGACGCCACGGTGAAAGGCGGCACCTACTATCCGCTCACGGTTAAAAAACATCTGCGCGCGCAGATGATCGCGGAGCAGAACAAGCTGCCCTGCATCTACCTGGTGGACTCCGGCGGCGCCAACCTGCCGCGCCAGGACGAAGTGTTCCCGGACCGCGAGCACTTCGGGCGCATCTTCTTCAACCAGGCTAACCTGTCCGCGAAAAATATTCCGCAGATCGCGGTGGTGATGGGCAGTTGCACCGCCGGCGGCGCCTATGTGCCGGCGATGGCGGACGAGTCGATCATGGTGAAAGAGCAGGCGACGATTTTCCTCGCCGGCCCGCCGCTGGTGAAAGCGGCCACCGGTGAGGAGGTCTCCGCGGAGGAACTGGGCGGGGCAGAGGTGCACTGTCGCACTTCCGGGGTGGCGGACCACTACGCCAACAACGACGTGCACGCGCTGGAACTGGCGCGGCGCTCGGTGAGCCGGCTGAATCGCATTAAGAATCCGCAACTGGATATCCGCCCCCCGGTGGAACCCGCCTATCCGGCCGGGGAACTCTACGGCGTGGTGCCGAAGGACTCCCGCCAGCCCTACGATGTGCGCGAAATTATCGCGCGGGTGGTGGACGGCTCCGAGTTCGACGAGTTCAAGGCCCTCTACGGCACCACCCTGGTGACCGGCTTCGCACGTATTCACGGCTACCCGGTGGGTATCGTCGCCAACAACGGCATCCTGTTTTCCGAGAGCGCGCAAAAAGGTGCGCACTTTATCGAGCTGTGCGCCCAACGGCAGATTCCGCTGGTATTCCTGCAGAACATCACCGGCTTTATGGTGGGCAAGCAGTACGAGGCCGGCGGCATCGCCAAGCACGGCGCCAAGATGGTGACCGCGGTGGCCACGGCAAAAGTGCCCAAGCTCACCGTGCTGATCGGCGGCTCCTTCGGCGCCGGCAACTACGGCATGTGCGGTCGCGCCTACGATCCCAACTTCCTGTTTATGTGGCCCAACGCGCGCATCTCGGTAATGGGCGGCGAACAGGCCGCCGGTGTGCTGGCGCAGGTAAAAAGAGACCAGATGGCCGCCCGCGGCGAATCCTGGAGCGACGAGGAGGAAAAGGCTTTCCGGCAGCCGATCGTCGAAGACTACGAACACCAGGGGCATCCCTACTACGCCTCCGCGCGGCTGTGGGACGACGGCGTGATCGACCCTGCGGATACCCGGCGGGTGCTGGGCCTGTGCCTCGCCGCGGCGAGCTACAAAGAGCCGGAAGAAACCAAGTTCGGTGTATTCCGCATGTAAACTGTCCGGGACCGCGGAGCTCCAGCTCCGCAACGGGCCGCAGGCCCGCTCCTGCAAAACACAGAAAAAAACGGCGCCGAAGACTAAGGAATTGAATATGAGCGACAAGCTGCTGACCGAAATCGATGATCGGGGTATCGCCACCGTCACCCTCAACCGCCCGGAGCTGCACAACGCCTTCGACGATGAACTGATCCGGGAACTGGGCGAGACTTTCGACCGGCTTTCGCAAAATCCCTCTATTCGCGCCCTGGTGCTGGCGGCGAACGGCAAAAGCTTCTCCGCTGGCGGCGACCTGAACTGGATGAAGCGCATGGCGGACTATTCCGAAGAGGAAAACCGCCGCGACGCCGCCACCCTGGCCGCGATGCTGCATAAACTGGACACCTTTCCCGCGCCCACCATCGCGCGGATACAGGGCGCCGCTTTCGGCGGCGGCGTGGGCCTGGTGAGCTGTTGCGATATTGCCGTGGCGAGCGAGCGCGCCGGTTTCTGCCTGTCCGAGGTGAAAATCGGCCTGCTGCCGGCCACTATCAGTCCCTACGTGATCAACGCCATCGGCACCCGCCAGGCGCGGCGCTACTTCGTCACCGCGGAACGCTTTTCCGCCGAACGCGCGCGGGAGATCGGCCTGGTGTCGGAAGTCTGCGCCGAGGATGAGCTGGACTCCACCGTGCAAAATCTCACGGACGCCATTGCATGCAACGGCCCCCGCGCAGTGGCCATGGCCAAGCAACTGGCGATGTCCATGTCCAACCGGGTGATCAACGAGGAACTGCAGGGGCAGACCAGCGCGCTGATTGCCGCGGTGCGGGTTTCCCCGGAGGGACAGGAAGGGCTCGGCGCGTTTCTCGAAAAGCGTGCGCCCAAGTGGCAGCAATGAATAACTCAACAGACACTGGTCAAGCTAAAAAAGAAGCGGCTCTTTGTAGGATGGGCAAAGCGCAGCGTGCCCATCAGAACCTGGAAAATGGGCACGGGCCCGCCATGGACAGTGCGAATGCAGAAAACGCATGGAGCAGTTTTCTGCCTACGCTTTGCCCGTTCTGCGAGCTTCCACCGCGCTCGATTTCAGCACCATTCAATCTTGTACTGATTTTATGATTCGCAAACTACTGATAGCCAACCGCGGCGAAATCGCCTGCCGCATTATCAAAACCGCCCGCCGCCTCGGCGTTGCCACCGTGGCGGTTTATTCCGATGCGGACGCCGACGCACTGCACGTGCAACTGGCGGACGAGGCGGTGCGCCTGGGGCCGGCGCCGGCGAAAGAGTCCTACCTGGATATTTCCAAAGTCCTGGACGCGGCGACGCAGACCGGCGCCGATGCCGTTCACCCGGGCTACGGTTTTCTGTCGGAAAACGCCGAATTTTGCCGCGCTTGCCACAGTGCCGGAATCGTCTTCGTGGGCCCCCCCGCCGGCGCCATCGAGGCCATGGGGTCCAAGTCCGCGGCCAAGCGGATTATGGAGGACGCGGGAGTGCCCCTGGTGCCCGGTTACCACGGCACCAACCAGGACCCGGGTATTCTCGAGGGCTACGCCCAGCGTATCGGCTACCCGGTACTGCTGAAGGCGGCTGCCGGCGGTGGCGGCAAAGGCATGCGCCGGGTGGATCGGGTGGAGGATTTCTACGCAGCGCTGGAGGCCGCCAAGCGAGAGGCGCAAAACGCCTTCGGCGACGACCTGATGCTGCTGGAGCGCTACGTGGTGAATCCCCGCCACGTGGAGATCCAGGTGTTCTGCGACCAGAAGGGCGGCGGCATCTACCTGTTCGAGCGCGACTGCTCGGTGCAGCGCCGCCACCAGAAAGTGGTGGAGGAAGCGCCGGCGCCCGGCATGACCGAAGAGCTGCGCGCGCGCATGGGCGAGGCGGCACTGCGCGCGGCCCAGGCTATTGGTTACGTGGGGGCGGGCACGGTGGAATTCCTGCTGGACGCCCGCGGCGCGTTCTACTTTATGGAAATGAACACCCGTTTGCAGGTGGAGCACCCGGTCACCGAAATGATCACCGGCCAGGACCTGGTGGCCTGGCAACTGGCGGTGGCCGCCGGCGAACCCCTGCCGCTGGAGCAGGAGGACCTGCATATCCTCGGCCATGCGATGGAAGTGCGCATCTACGCCGAAGACCCGGACAACGATTTCCTGCCCGCCACCGGCAAACTGGTCCGCCACCGGCCGCCGAAGGAATCCGAGTCGGTTCGGGTGGACACCGGCGTGCAGAGCGGCGACGAAATCGGCGTGCACTACGATCCGATGATCGCCAAGCTGATCTGCTACGGACGCAGCCGCCGCGAGGCGCTGGCGAAACTCGACCGCGCGCTGCAGGAATACCAGATCGCCGGTGTGCGCCACAATATCGAATTCCTGCGCCGGGTGATCAACCACCGGGAATTTGCCGGCGGCCGGGTGTCCACGCATTTTATCGAGGACTTCGAGGCGGAGATCCTGCACCAGGAGCACCAACTGACGCCGCAGAGTTGCGCCGCCATCGCCGCCTGCCTGAGCGACTGGGAGAGCCGCGACCTGCGCGCCGCCGCGCCGAGGGCGGATGAACACTCCCCCTGGCACGGCGGCGACAACTGGCGCTGCAACCTGGCCAGTGCGCGCAGCCACAATATCGAGTACCGCGGTCAGCAGGTGCAGCTCAGCCTCCGTCACAGCGGCGAGCAGCTGCATTGGCAGTGCGGAGATATGCAGGGGGCAATCCGCGCGCTTCCCGGCCGGGAAATCGCGCTGGTGGACGGGCGCCGGATGAACTATTCCTGCGTGCAGACGCGGGGTGGCGGCTCGGTTTTTATCGATGGCACCCAGGTGGAATTCAGCCTGCTGCCACCGGATCTGGGCGAGGGCGACGGCCGCGCCCAGGGCCTGGACGCACCCATGAACGGCACTATCGTCACCCTGCTGGTGGAGCCGGGCGCGCAGGTGGAAAAAGACCAGCCGCTGCTGGTGCTGGAAGCTATGAAAATGGAGCACACACTGCGCGCCCCGGCCGCCGGCACCGTGCGGGAGTTTTTCTGCGCCGAGGGCGAGCTGGTGGATGGCGGAAGTCTGCTGATTGACTTCGCGGAGGAATAGCGACGCCCCGGATTGGCCGCCGTGGGGCGCACCCTACCTTCGCAACGAAAAGAGATACTGCAAATATGAATCTCCCGAATAAGGTAAAAATGGTGGAAGTGGGTCCCCGCGACGGCCTGCAGAACGAAAAGCGGGAAATTTCCATCGACACCCGCATCGCACTGATCGACAAACTCAGCGACAGCGGACTGCAGTTTATCGAGGCGGGCAGTTTCGTCAGCCCCAAGTGGGTGCCGCAGATGGCCGCCAGCGAGGAGGTGCTGGCCGGCATCCGCCGCGCCGCCGGTGTCTGCTACAGCGCGCTGACCCCCAATCTGAAGGGTTACGAGCGCGCCCTGGAGGCAAAGGCGGACGAGGTGGCTGTATTCGGTGCCGCCTCGGAAACCTTCACGCAGAAAAACATCAACTGTTCTATTGCCGAGAGCCTGGAGCGCTTCCGCCCACTGCTGGATCGCGCAAAGGCGGACGGCATTCCGGTGCGCGGCTACGTGTCCTGTGTGCTCGGCTGTCCCTACGAGGGGGAAATCGACCCGGCGAAGGTCGCGGAGGTCAGCCTGGCGCTGTACGAAATGGGCTGCTACGAGATCTCCCTCGGCGACACCATCGGCGTGGGCACGCCGGAGGCGGCCAGGCGCATGATCGAAACCGTCGCCGCGCGGCTGCCGCTGGAAAAGCTCGCGGTGCATTTCCACGATACCTACGGCCAGGCCCTGGCGAATATCTACGCTGTGCTGCAGCTGGGGGTGGCGGTGGTGGATTCCGCGGTGGCCGGCCTCGGCGGCTGCCCCTATGCCAAAGGCGCCTCCGGCAATGTGGCCAGCGAGGATGTGCTGTACCTGCTGAACGGCTTGGGGATAGAGACCGGGGTGGACCTGCGCCGGTTGGCGGAAGCCGGCAACTTCATCTCCGCCGAACTGGGCCGCGAGAGCAATTCCCGCGTGGCAAAGGCCCTCGCCGCAGTGTAGGAGCGGGCCATGCCCGCGATCGTGCTACCCGGGCACACCTGGGTTCCGATCGCGGGCATGGCGGATGGCCGCCCCTACCGGGTACCTGCCAATTCTTTATGCCGATTACCGTCACCACCTCCCCCGGAATTTGCTAACATCGACGGAAATTTCCAATTTCGATGCCCCCATGAAGTTACTGCGCACTGTTTTGATTTCCCTTTCCGTCCTGCTGATCGCCACTGCCCTGGCGGCGCCCGGAGTTATCGGGCCCAAGGTGGAGGAGGTGTGGAAACAGCAACTCGGGCGATTGCGCGGCGGTGAGGCGGGGGCCTATCAGCGCGGCTGGTTCGGTGCCGAGACCAGCACCGACCTGGCGACGGAGGAGGGCAACACCCGGCTGCACAGCGAGATACAGCACGGTCCGGTGCTGTTTACCGCCCGCGGGCCGCGCATCGGCCTGGTGTACAGTGAGACCCGCCTGGCCGTGGAGCAGCTGGCGCCGGCGCTGCGCGAGCAGCTGGAGCAGTTTTACGGCCGCCTGGACCACAGTCCGCTGGTACTCGAATCCCTGGTGGGAACGGACAACCGCGTGGTGAATTACCTGCGGCTGGAACCCTTTACCCGCAGCGACAGCGGCGGCGAGCTGGTATTCGAGGGCGCGGAGCTGCGGGTGGAAAGTGACTACAGCGGATCGCTGTTGACCGGTGTGCTGGAACTCGGGGTGGTTCGCCACTCGAGCGGCGGGCGAGAGAACTTCCACCTGGAGCCGGCCCGCGCCGACATTCTCTACACGCCGGGGGGGGCCGGAGAAGCGACCGCCACCCTGCCGCTGCTGCGCACCGAATCGGATTCCGGGCCGCTGGAATTGCGGGATATTTCCCTGCAACTGGATATGCAGCCGGTGTCAGCGGGGGTAATTAAACTGACCTCCACGCTGCAGGTACCCCAGGTTCAGTCGGCCACGCCGGTGACGTCGCTGCAGCAGCAACTGACCCTGCCACATATTTCCTGGGCCGATTTGGGCCACTACTTGAAAGCGCTGGCCACCCCTGCGGCGAAGCGCGACTGGCAGCGGGTATTGGACAGGCCCCTGAAACTGCAACAGCAGCTGTCTGTGGAGTCCGCCAATGGCCCGACGCTGCTGGATGCGGATATCGACTGGCGCGGCCAGCGCTCCGGCTCGCGGGCGGTGGACAGCGGCGGGGACCCGTGGTGGCTGCGCCCGCTCACCTGCACCCTGACCTTCAGCGCCGCGGAGCAGGCGCTGATGCAATCGCCGCTGATCGGCCAGGCCACGGTGCTGCGCCAGTACGGGCTGTTGCTGGAAAACAACGGGGAATTGCAGATGCACCTGCAGGTGGAGCGGGGGCGGCTGGAGGTAAATGGCCAGGAATTGCCGCCGGACCTCTTCCTGCTGGCGCTCACAGGAAAATTCTAAGCGGGGTTCCTATAGTAGGGTGCGCCGTGCGCACCATTCAGCCAGTGCCGGGGCGGCTTCACTTTCACTCGGTGCGCGTGGCGCACCCTACAAATTTGGATTGCCGCGTCAGTAGGCCGGGCGGTTGTCCGCCAGAACCAGCCAGCCGCGGACCACCCGGTAAACCGCCCACAGCCAGGCGATACCGAGGATCAGGAAACCCAGGCCCAGAAGCCACCAGGTCGCCGAGCCGATTACCGTCCACAGCAGCCAAAACCAGAAGGTGCGTATCTGCCAGCGGAAGTGAGACTCCGCCAGGGTGCCGCGCACGTCGCCGCGCTTGGCGTAGTTGACGATGACACCGATAAAGAAGGGCACTGCGGTGAACAGGCTGATGGCCTGGATCAGGTAGACCAGGGTGGCGAAGTCGCGGCCCGACTGCTCGCGGGACTCGTCGGTGCCGATGGGAAACTGTTGGGGCATGGTTGTTCTCGTTTAATAATGCTCGGATCCTAGTGTCCTGTATGGAACTAAATAGTGATACCAGAGCCCCCCAGATTGTCCACAGTTAGGCGCAGCTCGCAGGGAATGGTCATTCCATTTTCAAGAGCTGCAACGCGGCTGTGGGCCCTCTCTACCAGGTGAAGAGGGGGGGGGCTCCCTCCGGGCGGGTCGCTAAGCAGCCATCTGCGGCGTTGCACTTGCTTGACGTAGAACAACTACGCCGTCGCAAGTGCGCCTTGCATCTGGCCGCTTAGCGGCCCGCTGATATCCGTATTTAGTACCTTACACCACACTAGCATGCGGGCCGGTGTTGCAATTGCAAGTTACCTCTGGTCCTCCGGTCCCCGATTTCTGTCATTTTAGCGCCCACTCGCTGCAGACATTTTTCTCCCGCCAGGCTTTGAGCTGCTGTATCGATGTGCGCATCAGGTTGAGGACTTCGGTGCGCTGGTGGCGGCAGTATTCCCGCTCGCCGTCCACCGAGAGGCGCGCCACCAGCGCGCGCAGGCGCGCGGCGGCGGCTTCCAGGCCGAGCTCCTCGGCGCTCGCGGCGATGGCCAGGGCGTGCTGCTTGGCATCGAGCCAGTGGCGCCCGGTGAGCGCTCTGGTGAGCGCGGTGGTTTTCTTGGGCAGGGTGGCGATGCGCTCGCCGAGCAGTTCGGCAAACGGCAGATGGCCGAGGGTGTCCCGCTGCCGGCACAAAGTGTCGGTATTGAGCAGGCGCGTGGCGCGGGTGCGGCGCTCGCCGGCGGGGCGTTCCCGCCTGTGCCGGGCGGCCCAGGCGAGCAGCTGTTGCAGCCGGGGTTCCGCCACCGGTCTCGGCAGCACGCCGTTGAAGCCTTGATCCCGGTATCGCTCCCGGTCGCCGCGGCGCAGGTTCGCCACCAGGCCGAAGACCGGCAGCCCGCTCTCGGCGCCGCGACGAATCCTGCGCGCCGTTTCCACGCCGTCCATCAGCGGCAGGGTGCTGTCCAGCAATACCAGGTCGAACTTGTCGCGCAGTGCCGCATCTGCGCCGTCGACGCCGTTGTCGTACTGTTGTACCCGGTGGCCGCGCTCCTCCAGGGTGGGGCGCAGGGAGTCGTGGCTGCCGCTCTCCACCAGCAGGATCGACAGGCTGTCCGCGGTCTGTTCCGCCGGCATTTTCAGCTCCACCGTCTCCATCTGCCGCATTTCCTCCAGGGATTCCAGGGCCGTCTGGGCCTGCCGGCGGGCCGTGTCCACCATCCGCGCGGTTTCGCCGTCGGTGTTCTGGGCCAGCAGGTTCAGGGTGCCGAGCAGGGTGTCCAGGGGTTGGCGCAGGCGGTGGCCGGTAATGGCGAGCAGGTCGGCTTTCTCCTGGCGCAGTTTTTCCTGGCTTTCGCGGGCCTCGCCAAGTTCCCGCTCGCGCGCGGCCAGTTCGCGCCCCTTGGACTGCAACTGGCGGTAGAGCCCGGCGTTGCCGGATTGCAGTTCCGCCGCGCGGGCCTCGCCGCTGAACACGGCCTCGCGCAGGCGCAGTCGGAGCAGGAGGGCGATCACCGCAAACACGACGACTGTGAGACCCAGGCCCAGGGGCCAGAGTATGGAGATTTGCGTGTGCAGAGGCGGAATCGACAGCGGGGCGGCAATGGCAGCGGCGGGCAAAAGAGCAGCGACGGGCGCGAGACGGGCGGCGCGCGCACGGCAATAGGTAAAGGCACCCCTGTGGGTACGAATGGCCTTTTTCATCCTTGTAACCACTTGATGTCTATGCGGGTTGAATTCCAGAACCCGAGAATTGTGTATTTGTCGCTATCCCCTTCCAGTCGTGGGTTGCTTTGATACTGCAAACGGCCGGAGCACTCAAGCTGAATTTGCGCGCGAAACCGGGTTTTTATGGTACGTAAGTACTAACTATTGACTTGCGCGCGAGGGTACCTCTGGCTGCGAGCGGTTACCATTCGGGCCAGTTCAGCTCCGGGAGCGGCGGGCTCCAGCCCGGCAAGGCGCTGGAGCCCTCTTGGAAGTATCAATCGGTCTGGGCTTCTATCGGGGTTTCTTCCCCGTTCGCAGCGGTTTTCAAATCAGCGCTTTCGGCAGCGGGCGCCGGTTCCATTGCGGCTGTGTTTTCCTGCGGTTCGTCCGCGGCGCTGTCGCACTGCCAGCCCCAGTTCTGCTGCTTGGAAATAAACTCTTCCGCCTTGCTCTCGCAGAAACCGGCCTGGTTGCTCGCGCTCCACAGGGTTCGGGTCTCCCCGTCCTTGGTGTAGTGAACCTCACAGGGCAGTTCGGCCCCCTGGGGGTAGACCACCTCGATGGTGCGCACATCGTCACCATGGGTACAGCTGGTGGACATGGGATCGGCGGCGGTTGCCGCGAGTGGCAGGGCGAGTGTTATCAACAACAGTTTCTTCACGGTGCGGTCCTCTTTTTATTGGTGTGGAAGAAATCGTTTGGATTGCGAATGCCGTTTCCGGAAGCAGCCAGCTGAAATTGCCGGCATTCGCTAGGCTGGCCGCTCTGCTCGCTACTGTGGAGTATAACGATTGCTATGTCGTTTATCGTAACACCGATTCGTGAAGAGTTTTTGTTTGATGGCGCACAACTGGTGCTGTGGGCCTACAGTGGCCGCGAAGCTGGTGAGGCCGGAGCAGATCGAGGAAGAGACGGTCAGGTATTTTGCGCAGGACCCTATCGATTTCGCCCTGTTGCGCTTTGCCGCCTACGGCTGCTACGCGCTGAGCCTGCACCGGGATGGTCGATGAACACAGTGACCCTTGGAATTCAGGGGGTTCAGCCGGGCGCCAGCCCGAGACACCCGGCTTTTCTACGAGCTGTTTTGCTATAGGTGAAGCGTCACGTCTTCTCCGGCTGCTCCACCACTCGCAGGTAGGGCCGCTGTTCGTCCCAGCCGTCGGGGAACAGTTTGGCGGCCTCCTCGTTGGACAGGGAGGGCACAATGATGCACTTGTCCCCCGCCTTCCAGTTTACCGGTGTGGCCACCTTGTGCTTGTCGGTGAGCTGCAGACTGTCGATGGCGCGCAGTATCTCCTCGAAATTGCGCCCGGTGCTGGCGGGGTAGGTGATCATCAGGCGGATCTTCTTGTCGGGGTCGATCACAAACACGGTGCGCACAGTGAGGGTGTCGCTGGCATTGGGGTGGATCATGCCATAGAGGTCGCTCACCTTGCGGTCCCGGTCCGCCAGCAGCGGGAAGTTGAGCCGCTGGCCTTGGGTAGCCTCGATATCCCCGAGCCAGCTCAGATGGTCCTCAAGTGGATCCACCGAGAGGCCGATCACCTTGCAGTGGCGCTTCTCGAACTCCGGTTTCAGCCGCGCCACCTCCCCCAACTCGGTAGTGCACACCGGGGTGAAGTCTTTGGGGTGGGAAAACAGCACGCACCAGTTGTCGCCGATCCACTGATGGAAATTGATGCTGCCCTCGGTGGACTCCTGGGTAAAATCCGGCGCCGTATCGCCGAGGCGCAAAGTTGTCTGGCCGCTCATGGTTTCCTCCATTTGCCGATTTACTCTGGATTGCGCCGCCGGGCGGCGGCGTTCCCGCATTAAACGCCTGCGGCTGGAGAGGGGCAATGGAGCGGTGGCAGATTGGCGCCGCGCCCTTTGTGTCTTGGAGCCTGTTTGAAGCCTTCGAAAAATTCGACCTTAGGGCGGCACCCACCAGGAGAGTCAGGCTTTCGCAGTCCAGATTGTTCACCGACTACCTGGATAGCTTCGGAGAGGCCAACCGGGCCCAGATCAACGAGCTGCTGTTGCCAAAGCTCAGTGACGCGCTGGACCATGAGAAAAAGATCAATAAAATCAGTAACTTATTAACAAAGTTGCGGCGCAGGGGCGTTATCTTCAACGCTGGTGTGGACTCGGCTTCCCGCTGGATGCTTGCAGAGAAAAAATAGAGATTTGCAGAGAAAATGCAGAGAAACGGCTCCCCATGGAGCCGGGAGAAAGAATAAAAATACTTATAAATCAATGCGTTACAGTTTCACCGATTTATTCGTATTCCTCGAAATTGCAGAGAGATGCAGAAAAAAACCTTTTTGAGAAGAGTCCCACAGCTCGTGGGACAAACAGTTCCAGCGGGCTGAATATATTGTGACCAGTCGGTCGGATTAGATTTGCTTTGTGGAGTCCAGAGGCTCTACAAAACGGAACAGGATACGTGATGAAGCTCAAGTTCAAGACCCAGTCCTACCAGACCGCTGCCGTACAGGCGGTGGTGGACTGCTTCGCCGGCCAGCCCTCCCAGGGCAGTGTGCGCTATCGTCTGGCCCCGGGGGTAAAGCCGGAAACCAAGCCGGCCGAACCCCAGGCGGCGTTGTTCGCGGAAGAAGTGAGCGCGGTGGACCGCCTTCCGCAACGGCGATATCGCCCTGCCGCAAGACAAGCTGCTGGAGAATATCCAGCAGGTGCAGCGCTTGCAGAACCTGCCAGTCCGCCACCCACAGAACCAGCCACAACAAGATTCACCGGCTGGATGCCCTGGACGCCTACAACCAGAAACTGGTGAAGAAGATCGCCGTGCGCGGCATAGGCGTGAAGGGGTTGGCGGGCACCAATGCCTACCTGTATCTGCAATCCATCGAAATCGCCGCCAACCGGCCGACGGTGGTCCGTGTGGAGCTGGAGCAGAAACGGGCCAACGGCACTATCAAGCCGGTGCTGCGCAAGCTCTCCAAGGGCGACAACCTGTTCGATCTCTCCAATGGCTTGGATCAGTACAAGGGCTATGTGGTGTCCGAGATCAGCGCGGTTACGGACGCTTTGAGCTTCACCAACGGTGTGGAGCTGTTTGTGGGCGATGCCGCCGGGGATGTGAACGAAACCACCCTGCGCCGCCTGCAGATCCGCGAAGCCATCAAGGCCCACTTCGACAAGGAGCAGGCCCTGTTCCAGCAGGGCATCAAGGTCCTCAGCCTGTTCTTTATCGACGAGGTGGCCAAATACCGGGATTACGAGGCCGCGGACGAGAAGGGCGAATACGCGCGGATTTTCGAGGAGGAGTACAACCAGTACCTGAACGAGGTGCTGGACCTGGAGGAAACACCCTATATCCAGTACCTGAAAAGTATCGCCGTGGAGGAAACCCACAGCGGTTACTTCTCCATCGACAAGAAGAGCAAAAAACTGGTGGACCCCAAGGTGAAGGCGCGCGGCGAGGGCGCCGGTGAGGCGGACGATGTGGACGCCTACGACCTGATCCTGAAAGACAAGGAGCGCCTGCTGTCTTTCGAGGAACCGGTGCGCTTTATCTTCTCCCATTCCGCCCTGCGTGAGGGCTGGGACAATCCCAATGTATTCGTTATCAGCGCGCTCAAGCACAGCGACAATACCGTTTCCCGCCGTCAGGAAGTGGGCCGCGGCCTGCGCCTGGCGGTGGACCAGCACGGCGAGCGCATGGATCACCCGGCCATTGTGCACGACATCAATGTGCTGACGGTGGTGGCCAGCGAGAGCTACAAGGATTTCGTGACCGCATTGCAGAAGGATATCAGCGAAACCCTCTCCACCCGGCCGCGCGTGGCGGACGAGGATTATTTCACCGGCAAGGTGCTGCACACCCCGGAAGGCGATATTACCGTCACCGACAAAATGGCCAAGCAGATTTACCGCTACCTGCTCAAGAACGACTACACCGACGACGCGGATCATATCGCCGAGACCTATCACGCGGCCAAAATGGAAGGCTCGCTGGCGGAGTTGCCGCCGGAGCTGGAGCCCCACGCGGAGCAGGTATTCAAGCTGATTGACAGCGTATTCAGCGGCGCCGATTTGCCGGATATCGGCGACGACCGCCGCCCGAAAAAGAACCCGCTCAACGCCAATTTCGACAAGGCCGAATTCAAAGCACTTTGGAGTCGCATCAACCGCAAGGCGGCCTACACGGTGCAATTCGACTCCGATGAGCTGGTGGGCAAAGCCATCGCCACCCTCAACGACAAGGACAAGGGCCTGCGCGTAACGCCACTTCAGTTCATTGTCCAGAAGGGCGAGCAGGCGGATCAGGTGACTTACGAGCAGTTGCGCGGTGGGGATAGCTTCAAGATTGAGGAGACCTCTGTCGAGGAAAATAAATTTTCCGTGCACTCGGCGGTGCGCTACGACCTGATCGGCAAGCTGGTGGAAGGCACCCTGCTCACCCGCCGCACAGTGGCGGAAATCCTGAAAGGCCTGAATCCGGCGGTATTTGCCCAGTTCAAAACCAACCCGGAGAGTTTTATCAGTGAGGCGACTCGCCTGATAAACGAGCAGAAAGCCACCATGATCATCCAGCATCTGGCCTACGACCCCATCGACGAACGGCACGATCTGGATATCTTCACCGCGGGCGAGAAGTTGCTGGATTTCACTCATGCGGGAGACAAGCTCAAGCGGCACGTCTACGACTATGTGGTGACCGATTCAAAAGTCGAGCGGAAGTTTGTGGAAGAGCTGGATACCTGCGCCGAAGTGGTGGTCTACGCCAAGCTGCCGCGGGGGTTCCTGATCCCCACCCCGGTGGGTGACTACAACCCGGACTGGGCCATCTCCTTCAAGCAGGGCGAGGTCAAACACGTCTACTTTGTGGCGGAAACCAAGGGCTCCATGTCCAGTATGGACCTGCGCGCGATCGAGGAAACCAAGATCGCCTGTGCACGTAAGTTTTTTGCGGATCTTATAGAGAAAGATGCTCTGGAAAATGTGAAATACGATGTGGTGGATAGTTTCGGCAAGCTGATGGACCTGGTTGAACCGGTGGCCGCATGATGAGGCGCGACAGCGCCGCGATGGCAGCGGCGCTGTGATATAGCGGGCCTATGCGGCCCAGTTCTGATTGCCTTTTCCGAGGGTATTCTGACAAACGCCCTTGAGGCTGCGGGCGTGGCCGCTCAAGTCGTTGTAGACACTCTTCCCGACCACATAGCATCCGAGCCCCGCGGCGGTTGCGCTACCGACCGAGGCCGACTGCAGGAAGAGGTTGAGGGATTTCACTACGGTATCGAAACCGAATGCGCCGGCCGCGCCGCTAAAGCCAATCTTGGCAACTACGGGCAGGACTTTCTTCGCATGTGCGCCGTGGGACTCTCGATCCCACAGGTCATCGGGGTTGCGGTTGATACCCGCCAGTTCGAAGCCCACCTGTTCGCACAGAGCCTTCAGCTTTGTGGTTGTGGTGCCCTTGCCGCGTGGGTTGGAGAAGTACACCACCTGGCGCGCGCGGACTTTAGCATCCCCTTCGGCGCCGTGTAGTTTGGGGGCGTTCTTGAGGGATTGCATGGCCCGCACAAAGGTGCCGGCGCCCTCGCCCTGGGCAATCCAGTGTACCCGCGCTTTCTGGCCCATGGCCTGCTGGAGCAGGGATACCAGCTGGTCGTGCTGCCCGTCGCTCTTGTGGCTGCCGTTTATCCAGTAGAGGGAGTAGATCTTGCCCTCCCTATCCATCGGGTGGCCCCTGAGTTCTCCTTCATAGGCGTTGCGGATATGATTGGCCAGTTTACTGCCAGCCTGTTCCTTGTCATCGAACTTACCGGCGACCGCGGCGTAGTGGGCTTCTTTCCAGCGGTGAGCTAGGTTCATTTGGCTTTCAGTGACACCTTGAGTACGCCAACCTTTGCGCCCTGGGGAATCCGAGTAGCGCACTTGATATAGGCCGGTAGTTTGCTCGCCGCTTGGGGTCTCGTACTTGGCGTCGATATCCAGGGCTAGCAGTTTTACATTGCCCTCGTCGTCGATCAGATAGTGAATGGCAAAGCCTTTTTGTACCAGGCACGCGGGCTTGTTGGTGCGGCCGCCGGCCTGGGCGTTAAGGCTGTAGGCGGCGCGCATAATGGAGCCCAGATAGTAGTTGCCCTCGTGGCTGTTTTTGATCCGCTCCCAGTCTGCATAATGGTCCTCATGCACATAGATATCGCGGTTGGCATTGGGATTTGCGTACTGATGGATCAGGATTTTCCAGCGGTTAGTGGAATGGTTCATAACGATCTCCTTGTTATGAATTGGTTGAGGTTGGTGAATTATTTGCGCTCAGTTCCGGGATTATTCAGGGAGTAAACTCAGGCGGCGGGCTTCCTGGCTCGAGAATTACAATATTTGGTTCCCCCTTGCGGTAGTCACCTCTCCGCCACTTCGGGTAATTCCAGGCTATTGGGTCCCTGTTCTCACTGGCGCTGGCTCGCGGCCACTGGCGTTGTGCTTCGGCCAGCTGTGTTCTGGCAGTAGGACCCAATTCCAGGCGCACGGACTCAAGAACAGAGTCCCGCAATGCATTCATATTGGCCAGGCAGTAGTCCACCGGTGCATAGCCCAGGTAGCTAAAAGATATCCCCAGGCAATAGCGGTCTTCTAGAGGTAATACTAACGTGCTAGCCCGGAAGGTGGCTTCGTGTGGGGAGGGTTCATTGACATAGGTAGAAAAATCGCGGTGTGACTCAAAGTAGAATCCGGTGGTTCCGGACTCGCGCTGCAGGCGCCAGTTGATGGGGGCCTTTTCCCGGCTATCGTCAGGGTGAGCGGGACCGCCAAAGCCAAAATAGAGGGCGCGGTCTATTGCTTGTTGAAAATGTGAAGGGTTAAAGCAGCTCATACCCTCCGGCATCGAATCCAAGCGCCAGATCGACGTGCGAAATTCAACGGCTCCATAAGGTCGAGTGCGCCAGGGCGGGCCATAGAGCTCCCAGTTGCGATCCGCAAGAAGACCACAGTAGCTTGCGATTCCACTCCGTTGCCATTCCGGCAGCAGTTCCCCGGTATCGTATTGATCCGGATCATGGATATTCACCCGGCGGGGCGGCGGCTCCCTGCGAAAGCCCTCGTAATCGCTGTGCGGCGGTAGCGTCATGGTCAGCCGGTTGCCGGACAGATCCATTTCGACCTTTTCGCGCTGATTGAGGCCGGGGACATAGGGGTGTTTTCGGGAGGCAAACAGGCGTTTGAACATGAGGAAGTGCTGACTCGTCCTGTGAATTACTGATCCATTGGCCGCCACTTTACCGCAACACTGGGGCCGGACAAAGCGCGGAAGCCTAAGGCGATGGACGCCCGCCGCTCGCTGGTGTGAGAGATGTAAATAACTGCCCACTGGAGATGTGACGGAATTCCGGTCTGTAGGGTTAAGACCGGAATCTCTCAATGCGCCTAGGGCACCCGCGCCAGCGCAAAAGCGCTCACCTTCGCAGCGCCGGCCTCCAGCAGGCAGCGGGTCGCCGCCTCCAGGGTGGCGCCGGTGGTGATCACGTCGTCCACCAGGCCGATATGCAAACCGCCCGGCGCCCCGTGCACGCGGAAGCTGTCCCGCAGGTTGCGCAGTCGCTGACCGCGCCTGAGTTGCTGCTGGGTATCGGTGGCGGTGTGCTTGTGCAGCAGCCGCGGTCTTACCGGGATATTCCACTGGCGGCCGAACCGGGCGGCGAGCAGTTGGGCCTGGTTGTAGCCGCGGGTCAGGTAGCGGCGCCAGTGCAGGGGAATCGGCACCAGCAGGTCGGGCCTCTCATTCGGGCGGATATGGGCCGCGGCCAGCAGCGCCAGGCTGTGCCCGGCGGCAAGATCCCGGTGGTATTTGAAGCGCCGGATCAGCTGACCCACGGGAAAGGCGTAGTGCCAGGCGGCCCGGGCAGAGGCAAAGGCCGGCGGCTGCTGCAGGCAGTTGGCGCAGGCGTCGGCGGGCTGGGCGAGTGGCAGGGCGCAGCGGCGACAGGCGCTGTGCAGGTAGGGCAGTTCCCGGCGGCAGGGTGCGCAGATTCCATCGGGGTCCGCCGGGCCGGCGGCGCACAGCACACAGCGGGCCAGCCCGCGGGATAACAGGTGGGACAGTTGTTTGTAAACCATTGGTAGTCACTTTGGTTGACAGAGGTTGGTCCACCGCTACACTGGCGACTTTTAAATGCACCCTGTAGGAGCGGCGGGGTGGATGGCCGCCCCGCCGCTCCTACAGTCAAAACAACAACCGGGGAGACTACGCCCGTGACTGCCAACCGGCAAATGCCCGCCGCCACCATCCGCCACGACTGGACCCGTCGGGAAGTCCTCGACCTGTTCTCGCTGCCGTTCAACGATCTGCTGTTCACCGCCCAGCAGGCGCACCGGACACACTTCGATGCCAACCGGGTACAGGTGAGCACCCTCTGCTCCATCAAGACCGGCGCCTGTCCGGAGGACTGCGCCTACTGCCCGCAGAGCGCCCGTTACGACACCGGCCTGGAGCGGGAAAAGCTGATGAAGGTGGAAAAGGTGCTGGAAGAAGCCCGCGCCGCCAAGGCCGGCGGCGCCACCCGCTTCTGCATGGGCGCCGCCTGGCGCTCGCCGAAGAAGAAGGACATGCCCTACGTGACCGAAATGGTGCGCGGGGTGAAGGCCCTGGGTCTGGAGACCTGCATGACCCTGGGCATGCTCAACGACGAACAGGCGAAGGAACTGGCGGATGCCGGCCTCGACTATTACAACCACAACCTGGACACTTCGCCGGAATACTACGGCGAGATTATCACCACCCGCACCTATCGGGACCGGCTGGAAACCCTGGACCGCGTGCGCGCCGCGGGCATGAAGGTCTGCGCCGGCGGCATCATCGGCATGGGCGAGGGCGAGCAGGATCGCGCCGGGCTGCTGGTGCAACTGGCCACCCTGCCGGAGCACCCGGAATCCGTGCCGATCAATATGCTGGTGAAGGTCGCCGGCACGCCGCTGGAAGACCAGCGCGACCTGGACCCCTTCGAGTTTATCCGCTGCATCGCCGTGGCGCGGATTGTGATGCCCAAATCCCATGTGCGCCTGTCCGCCGGCCGCGAACACATGAGCGACGAAATGCAGGCGCTGGCTTTCCTGGCCGGGGCCAACTCCATTTTCTACGGCGAGAAGCTGCTCACTACGCCAAACCCGGAAACCAACCGTGATATGCAACTGTTCAACCGCCTGGGTATCCAGCCGGAGGAATACCACCAGCACGCCGACGAGGCGGAGGTGGAGGCGGAGCTGTCCTCGCGCATCGCCGAGCAGCAACAGGACCCCTACTTCTACAACGCGGTGAAATGACCTTCCGGGATATCCTGCACCAGCGGCTCGCCCGGCGGCGCGAGCTCGGCCTCTACCGGGAGATGAAAACCCTGGCCGCCGCGCCCGGGCCGCGGGCGCTGGTGGATGGCGGGGAACTGGTTGCCTTCAGCAGCAACGACTACCTGGGCCTGGCCACTCATCCGCAAGTGATCGCCGCGCAGCAGCGGGGCGCCGGGCTGGGTGCCGGCGCCACCGCCTCCCACTTGGTCAACGGACACCTGCGGATCCACGAACAACTGCAGGACAAGATCGCCGAACTCACCGGGCGCGAGGCCGCGCTGGTGTTCTCCAGCGGCTATATGGCCAACGTCGGCGCGCTGTGCGCGCTGGTGGGCCGCGGCGATACGGTGATCCAGGACAAACTCAATCACGCCTCGCTGATCGACGGCGCGCAGCTCAGCGGTGCGCGCAGCCTGCGCTTTGCCCACAGCGATATGGAATCCCTGGAGCGGCAGTTGAGCCGCGCGGACGGCAATACCCTGGTGGCGGTGGACGGCGTCTACAGCATGGACGGCGACTGCGCGCCGCTGGCGGATATCGCCCGCCTCTGTGACGCGCACGGCGCCTGGCTGATGGTGGACGAGGCCCACGGTTTCGGCGTTATGGGCAGCAAAGAGTTTCCCTGCGCCGGCAGCGCCGCGGCCGCCGGCCTGACCCCGGAGCAGGTACCGGTACTGATGGGCACCCTGGGCAAGGCCGCCGGCAACGCCGGCGCCTTTGTCGCCGGTTCGCGGGAGCTGATCGACTATCTCACCCAGTTCGCGCGCCCCTATATCTACACCACTGGCATGCCGCCCGCGGTGGCCGCCGGCTGCCTGGCGGCGCTGAAAATCATGCAGCGGGAACCGCAGCGGCACGAGCGCCTCGCGGACCTGATCCGCTATTTCCGCGACCGGGCCGGTGCGCTGGGCCTGCCCCTGACGGATTCCCGCAGCGCCATCCAACCGCTGATTATCGGCGGAGAGAAAGCGGTGATGGCACTCGCCGCCGGGCTGCAGCAGCGCGGCTTCCTGGTGGGCGCCATCCGTCCGCCCACGGTACCGGCGGGCACCGCGCGCCTGCGTATCACGCTCTCCGCCGCGCACAGCGAGGCGGAAATCGACGCGCTGTTGCGGGCACTGGTGGAATCCCCGGCCGACTCCGCGGTGGTGGCAGAGTGAAACCGGTAGAGCGACTGGTCCTGGTGCACGGCTGGGGCGGTGACAGCCGCGGCTGGCAGCCGCTGCTCGACGCCCTGCGGGAGAGGACCGCGCTGCCGGTCACCTGCCTGGAGCTGCCGGGTTTCGGCGATGCGGCGGGCGAGCCCTGGCCCGACGACGAAACGCTGCTGCAGAATCTTTATCGGCGTCTGCCGCGCAACTGCCTGTTGGTGGGCCACTCCCTGGGCGGAATGCTGGCCGCGCGGCTGGCCGCACTGCCCGGCCAGGAGAAAATTGGCGCCCTGCTGACGATCGCCGCCAACGGTCGCTTTGTCGCCGGCGACGGCTGGCCCGGTATGGACCCCGCCACCTTCCGCCGGTTCTGTCGCTCGATGCGGAACGAGCCCCGGGAAACCTGGGGAAAATTCTGCGGCCTGCAGGCCCGCGGCGATGGCGAAATGCGCCGGGTGATCAGGCAACTGAAGCAGTGGGCGCCGCAAACCATTGGCGATGCCTGGGGGGAAGCCCTGCGCTGCCTGGGTCGCTGGGACAACCGGGAAGTATTGCGGGGCCTGTCCCTACCGGCGCTGCACCTGCTCGGCGAGCGCGACGCCCTGGTGCCCGCCGACGCGGCGGCGCATCTTCGTGAATTGGGCGCGGAGGCCGAGCTGTTGCCCGGCTATGGCCACGCGCCGCAACTCTCAAATCCCGAACTGGTGGCGGACAAAACAGCCGGATTAATCCGCCGGCACCGGTCCGCCCGGGTCCCGATCGAAAAATCCGCGGTAGCCAAATCCTTCGGCCGCGCAGCACAGAGCTACGACAATGCCGCCCATCTGCAGCGCGCCGTTTGCCGCCAGTTGCTGCGCGAAATCGGCGATCACGCGACACCTCGGCGTATCCTGGACCTTGGCAGCGGCACCGGCTACGGCAGCGCGCTGCTGCGCCGGCGTTTTCCGGGGGCGGAGATCATCGCCCTGGACCTGGCCGGGGAGATGTTGCAGTTCGCACGTCGCGAACGGCCGGCGGCGGATCACTATATCGCCGCCGACGCGGAGCAGCTGCCGCTGGCGGACGGCAGTATCGATCTGGTGTTTTCCAGTATGGCGCTGCAGTGGTGCTACCGCCTGCCGCAGCTGTTTGCGGAGCTGCGCCGGATACTGGCGCCGGGGGGACGCTGCCTGGTCGCCACCCTCGGCCCGGGCACCCTGCGGGAATTGAAGGCGAGCTGGGCGGATGTGGATGGCGGTGTGCACGTCAACCGCTTCCTGCCCGAGGACGACTGGCGCCGGGCGGCGGGAGACTGTCGGTTGCATTGTGAGGAGCGGGTGCTCTATTTCGATAGTGCCCGATTGCTGATGCGCGAGCTGAAAGTTATCGGGGCCCGGAATATCAATCGCGACGCCGGTCGCGGCCTGCTGGGCCGGGACAAGCTGCGCCGTCTGGCGGCGGCTTATGAACGGTTCCGCACGCCGGCCGGGCTGCCGGCCACCTACGAGGTGATCTATCTGAGTCTGGAGGGAGACGCCATGAGAACTGTTGTAGGAGCGGCGGGGCGGCCATCCGCCCATGGCCGCGATCAATCTATCCGATAACCAGGAAGTCTGATCGCGGCCATGGGCCGCTCCTACAGGGTGTTTATTGCTGCGATTCCCGACTATCAGGGATAGATATGAATGGGCGTCGGCGTCTTCACCATCGCCCAGATCTCATCCATCTCGCGGTTGGTTACCGCGATACAGCCTTCGGTCCAGTTCGTTTTCTGCAGGTACTTCTCCATGCCCTGCCACTGCGGCTTTATCCCGTGAATCATGATATCGCCGCCCGGGTTCACTCCGAGCTTGGCCGCGCGGGCGCGGTCCTGGGCGTTGGGGTAGGAGATGTGGATGGAACGGTAGAAGCGGCTGTTGGGGTTCTTCCAGTCCAGGGTATAGCGGCCTTCCGGAGTGCGTTTGTCTCCCTGGCGGACCTTGTGGCCCCTGGGGTCACCGAACACCACTTTGTAGCTCTTGACCACACGCTCGTTGCGGATCAATTGCATCAGGCCTTTGGATTTATACACGACCACCAGGTCGACGGGATTTACAGCGGCACAGGCGAGCGCAGGTGCCAGCAACAGCAGGGCAAGAGTCAGGTATCGCATTGGTCTCTGAAGCAAAAGCTATAGTTTTCTGTTCTTCGGAAGCTTCCCTGCGGTCGCACTGTCGCCGGTTGGGCGTGATGCGATCTTATGCCGGCGCTGTCCCGCCCCGGCGTAGCGGGCAATTATCCCAACCCCGGGCAAAAACCCCTGCCGGAATTGGTTATTTTTTGCTCTGAGTGGGTAATTTATCAGCAAGTAGGCGACGTTGAAAGAGGCGTCAAGTAAAAAAGATGAAAATTCTGATGGAGGGAATGTCTGTGGCTCGCACCTTCTTTGTGGCCGGCACCGACACCGAGGTGGGCAAGACCTATGTGACCGCGGCGCTGCTGGCCCGCGCGGCCGGGCAGGGATTGGGCACCGCAGCGGTGAAGCCGGTGGCCTCCGGCTGCGACTGTACCCACGAGGGGCTGCGCAACGCCGATGCACTGATGCTGCAGGAGGCGATGACCCTGGAACTGCCCTACCAACAGGTCAATCCCGTCGCCCTGGAGCCGGCCATAGCGCCCCATATAGCCGCGCATGAAGCGGGCGTGCAGCTCAGTGTCCCCCGCCTGGCTGGTGTCTGTCGCGGCGTGATGGCCGCGGGTGCGGACCTGGTGTTGATCGAGGGTGCCGGCGGCTGGCGCACACCGCTGGGCCCCCGGGCTTTCCTGTCGGACCTGCCGCGGGAACTGAATATCCCGGTGATCCTGGTGGTGGGCATGCAACTGGGCTGCATCAACCACGCGTTGCTGACGGCCGAGGCGATCCGCCGCGACGGCCTGCAACTGGCGGGGTGGGTGGCCAACTTCGTCTGTGAAAGCATGGCGCGACCGGAGGAAAACCTGGCCACCCTGCAGGCGCTGCTGCCCGCGCCGCTGCTGGGCGCACTGCCGTTCGACGAGGAGGCCGATTACCGCAACGCGGCCGAGCATCTCGATCTGAGCCCTCTTCTACCCCCCCTGTAGGAGCGGGCCATGCCCGCGATCGACGGCGGCCAATAGCAGAGACCGATCGCGGGCATGGCGGATGGCCGCCCCGCCGCTCCTACGGCGTCGAACCTCAACACCATTTTTCCAACACAGTTGACAATCCCCCACTTCGCACCTAAATTCAAACAACCGTTTGAAACAAGTGAATGAGGACCGGGAGCATGGCTGAATACAAGGCGCCACTGCGGGAGATGCATTTTCTCCTGCACGAAGTATTTGCCGCGGAAAAACTCTGGGCCCGCCTGCCGGCGCTGGCGGGAACCGCCGATCGGGAAACCGCGGACGCGATCCTGGAAGAGATGGCCAAACTCGCCGCCAATACCCTGGAGCCGATCAACCGCAGCGGCGACGAAGAGGGCTGCCACTGGAACGACGGTGTGGTGACCACCCCGAAAGGCTTTCCGGAGGCCTACGCCACCTTCTGCGAGGGCGGCTGGGGCGCGCTGCTGGGCAACCCCGAATACGGCGGCATGGGTATGCCCAAAATGCTCGGTGCCCAGGTGGAGGAGATGATCAATTCCGCCAATATCTCCTTCGCCCTCTACCCGGTGCTGACCGCCGGCGCCTGCCTGGCGATCGACGCCCACGGCAGCGGGGAGCTCAAGCAGCGCTACCTGCCCAAGATGTACGAGGGCACCTGGGCCGGCGCCATGGATTTGACCGAGCCCCACGCCGGCACCGACTTGGGAATGATCCGTACCAAGGCCGAGCCCAGGGAAGACGGCAGCTATGCCATCACCGGCAGCAAGATTTTCATCACCGGCGGCGACCAGGACCTGTCCGAGAACATCATTCACCTGGTGCTGGCCAAGCTGCCGGACGCCCCCGCGGGCCCGAAGGGTATCTCCCTGTTCCTGGTGCCCAAGGTGCTGGTCAACGAGGACGGCAGCCTGGGCGAGCGCAACGCGGTGCACTGCGGCTCCATCGAACACAAGATGGGCATCAAAGCTTCCGCCACCTGCGCGATGAATTTCGACGGCGCCACCGGTTGGCTGGTGGGCGAGGTGAACAAGGGGCTCGCGGCCATGTTCACCATGATGAACTACGAGCGCCTGGGGGTGGGTATCCAGGGCCTGGGCGCGTCCGAGCGTTCCTATCAAAACGCCCGGGAGTACGCCCGCGAGCGTATCCAGAGCCGCTCGCCGGCGGGCCCGCAGGCGCCGGACAAGGCCGCCGACCCGATTGTCGTGCACCCGGACGTGCGCCGCATGCTGCTCACCCAGAAGGCGCTGATCGGCGGCGCCCGCGCCCTGTCCACCTATGTGGCCCAGTGGCTGGATATCGCCAAATTCGGCGAGGGCGAGGAAAAGCGGAAGGCGGAGGCGCTGGTGGCCCTGCTCACCCCGGTGGCCAAGGCTTTCTTTACCGACAAGGGCCTGGAGTGCACAGTGCTCGGCCAGCAAGTGTTCGGCGGCCACGGCTATATCCGCGAGTGGGGTCAGGAACAGCTGGTGCGCGATGTGCGCATCACCCAGATCTACGAGGGTACCAACGGCATTCAGGCCCTGGACTTGGTGGGCCGCAAGACGGTGGCCAACGGCGGCGCCTTCTTCGAGCTGTTTGCCGCCGACGTACAGGCCTTTATCGACGCGGAGATCGACCGCGAGGACATGGCCGAGTTCGTGCAGCCCCTGGCAGCGGAGCTGCAGCGCCTGCGCGGGACTACCGAAAACCTACTGGCCGCGGCCAAAGACGACCCCCACGCGCCCGGCGCGGCCTCGGTGGAATACCTGCACCTGTTCGGTCATGTGGCCTACGCCTACATGTGGGCCAGGGCCGCCGCGGTCGCGCTGCCGAAAACTGCGGAGGACAGCTTCTACAGTGGTCAGGTACAAACCGCTCGCTTTTTCTTCGCGCGCCTGTTGCCCCAGGCCCGGGCCCTGGCCGCCAGCGTCGAAGCCGGCAGCGCCACCCTGATGGATATTGGGGAAGAGCTCTTTTGAATGCGGAATGCGGAATGCGGAATGCGGAATAGCGGGGTATGATTCATCATTCATCATTCATCATTCATTATTCCGCATTTATGAACAAGCTCTCTGACGAAGACCAGGCCAAGGTAGATAAATACCTGCACAGCGGCGTCAACAAGGTGGAGCGTAAGCCCTTCCGCCCGCTGCTGTTGTTGCTGGTGATTGTCGGCGTGCTCACCCTGTTGTCGCTGCTCAGCATTTTTATCGCGCGCACCAAGGGTGTCGTATAGAAGAGCTACAGCCTGTGGAGAGGGGTTCGCGGCGGGGCGCCGCTCGCGTAATATGGGCTCAGCCGCATCTTGCGGCCGCGTCGCTCGGACGGTTCCGGGCGCTAACGTGTATCGAGGAACCCATGACAACAGACATCCAAACGCCGGTGCGCCGGTTTTCCCGTATCGACCGACTCCCCCCCTACGTTTTCAATATCACCGCCGAACTCAAGATGGCTGCCCGCCGGCGGGGAGAGGACATTATTGATTTCAGCATGGGCAACCCGGATGGCCCCACGCCCCGGCATATCGTCGACAAACTGTGTGACGTGGCCCAGCGCGAGGATACCCACGGCTACTCCACGTCCAGGGGGATACCCCGATTGCGCAGGGCCATCTCGCACTGGTATGCGCAGCGCTACCAGGTGGAGATCGACCCGGAAGAGGAGGCGGTGGTCACCATCGGTTCCAAGGAGGGGCTGGCGCACCTGATGCTGGCGTCTCTCGACCACGGCGACACGGTGCTGGTTCCCAATCCCAGTTATCCGATCCACATTTACGGAGCGGTGATCGCCGGCGCCCAGGTGCGCTCAGTGCCCCTGGCCCCGGGGATCGATTTCTTTGTCGAGTTGGAACGGGCCATCCGCGAAAGCATTCCCAAGCCCAAAATGGTCGTGCTGGGCTTCCCCTCCAATCCCACCGCCCAATGTGTCGAGCTGGATTTCTTCGAGCGCGTGGTGGCCCTGGCGAAGCGCTACGGCATTATGGTGGTTCACGACCTGGCGTATGCGGATATCGTCTATGACGGTTGGACGGCGCCCTCGATCATGCAGGTGCCGGGGGCCAAGGATGTGGCGGTGGAATTTTTCACCCTGTCGAAAAGCTACAACATGGCGGGTTGGCGCGTGGGGTTTATGGTTGGCAATCGGGATCTGGTCAACGCCCTGGCGCGTATCAAGAGTTACCACGATTACGGCAGCTTTACGCCGCTGCAGGTGGCTGCGATAGCCGCCCTGGAGGGCGACCAGCAGTGCGTGAGGGATATTGCCGAACAATATCGCCTGCGCCGCAATGCCCTGGTCAAGGGGCTGCGGGAGGCGGGTTGGATGGTCGACCTGCCCAAGGCGTCCATGTATGTGTGGGCAAAGATTCCGGCGCCCTACCGCGAAATGGGATCGCTGGAGTTCGCGAAAAAACTGCTCGCGGATGCCAAGGTGTGCGTCTCGCCGGGTATCGGGTTTGGTGACTACGGCGACGACTATGTGCGTTTCGCCCTGATCGAAAATCAGAACCGCATCCGCCAGGCGGTACGCGGGATCAAGGGCATGTTCCGCGCGGATGGCTCGCTACAGGCCGGCTGAAATCGTCGCACTGACTATCCCGATCGCGGCCATGGGCGGATGGCCGCCCCGCCGCTCCTACAGGGGAGGGAGGTCCAGCGAGCGTTCCGAAGACGCATTGTAGGAGCGGGCCACGCCCGCGATCGGATTGAGCTACGAAGCGAGCTCGATCGCGGCCATGGGCGGATGGCCGCCCCGCCGCTCCTACATAATGGCATTACCCAGTCGCAGAATGGTTTTCCACTCTTGAGCGGTCACCGGCTGGATCGACAGCCGCCCCTGTTTCACCAGCACCATCTCCGCCAAATCCGGATTCTGTTTGATCTCCGCCAGGGGCACCGGTCGCGGGAACTCGCTCTGCCAGCGGATATCCACGCAGTACCAGCGCGGCTTGTCGCCACTGGCCCCGGGATCGAAGTAGCCGCTCTCGGGTGCGAACTGCGCCGGGTCAGGGTAGGCCCCGCGCACCACTTCGGCGATACCCACCACCGCCGGCACCTTGCAGGCGCTGTGGTAGAAGAGCACTCCGTCGCCCACCCCGACCGAATCCCTCAGAAAGTTCCGTGCCTGGTAGTTGCGGATACCGTCCCAGCGGCCGGTGCGACCGGGTTCCGCGGCCAGGTCGCGGATGCTGTATTCGTCCGGTTCCGATTTGAAAAGCCAGTAAGCCATGATCTGTTCCTGCGGCAGTCCGTCCTATTGCTGCGCCCGACGGTGTTTCACCGGGCGGGCCGCTGCATTAGGCTGTTTTGCAACCTGCGGCCTTCCGGGGTCGATTGAATAGCAATGAGTATTTATGGGCAACAACGCATTTCGATGGCTATCCCAGCGGCTGGCCGAGCACCGGAGACAGTACTGGGCTCTGCAACTCGCCGGCTGGGGAGGCTACACCCTGCTCACCTTTGTGGGCAGCTTCTTCTGGGTGGAGGACCACTGGCTGCACATGGGGTATCTCGCCGTGGCCACCGGCTCGGGGGTGGCGCTCTCGGAAGTAATGCGCCGCGGGTTCCGCCGGCTGTGGGACAAGCCGCCGGCGTCGCGCCTGTTCGGCTCCCTGGCGGTGGTGGCGCTGGCGGCACTGGTGTGGGCGACGATCAAGTTCGGCGGCTCCCTGTGGTTGTACGGCAAGCGGGGAGACGAGCACCCGGCGGTACTGGCCATCTACTGGTTTTCCTATTCCTTCATGATCCTGCTGACCTGGACTGCACTCTATTACGGTATCAAGTACTATCGAGCTTCGCTGACCCAGCAGGAAAAGGCCCTGCGTGCCGAGTCCATGGCCCACCAGGCACAGCTGAAGATGCTGCGGTACCAGTTGAATCCGCACTTCCTGTTCAACACCCTGAACGCCATCTCCACCCTGATCCTGGACAGCCAGGGGCGCACCGCCAACGATATGGTGACGCGCCTGTCGCAGTTCCTGCGCCACTCCCTGGACAACGACCCCATGCAGAAAGTGACCCTGGCCCGGGAGGTGGAGGCGCTGATGCTCTACCTGGATATCGAAAAGGTGCGCTTCGCCGACCGCCTGGGGGTGAACCTGGATCTGGAGGGGGAATCCCCGCGCGCGCTGGTCCCCAGCCTGCTGCTGCAACCGCTGGTGGAAAACGCGATCAAATACGGCATCTCCCAGCGGGAGTGGGGGGGCGAGATCACCATCAAGGCGCGGGTATTTGCCGGTGAACTGCTGTTGGAGGTGGGCGACAACGGCCCGGGCATGGCGGATGAGGATCTGGCCCGACTGACCTCCGGTTACGGCGTGGGTATCCGCAATACCTGCGAGCGCCTGCGCGCGCTGTACGGCGAAGAACAGAAAGTGCGTTTTTGCAACCGGCCGGAGGGCGGCCTGGTAGTGCATATCCGAATTCCCTATGAACAGGAATAGTACGATGAGTGACGCGGTGGAAAAATTAAAAACCATTGTAGTGGACGACGAACCGTTGGCGCGGCGCGGGCTGCGCCTGCGGCTGGAGCAGGTCGACGGGGTGGAGGTGATCGCCGAGTGCAGCAACGGTCGCGAGGGGCGGGAGCAGATCCTCGAACTGCACCCGGATGTGGTGTTTGTGGACATCCAGATGCCCGGTGTAAACGGGCTGCAGATGGTGCAGCAGATTCCCGAGGAGCAACTGCCCCAGGTGGTGTTCATCACCGCCTATGACCAGTATGCGGTGGAAGCCTTCGAGGTCAACGCGGTGGACTATGTGCTGAAGCCCATCGAAGAGGAGCGACTGGCGATGGCACTGGCGCGGGTGCGGGAGAAGCTCGCCAGCGCCGACATCGCCACCCAGCGCGAGCAGTTGCTGGAAGCGGTGGCGGATCTCACCCGGGAATCACCGGAAGCACTGGAGCGGAAGTTGGCGGCGGGCGACTTTCGTATGGGGGAGGGGGCCAGCAGCCGCTACCCGGAAAAAATCGCCATCAAGGACGCCGGCCGCATCACCCTGGTACCCGCGCGGGAGATAGACTGGATCGACGCCGCCGGCGACTATATGTGCGTGCACGCCAGGGGCGAGACCCATGTGATGCGCATCACCATGAAGGAACTGGAACAGCAACTGGACCCCCGGGTGTTCCAGCGCATTCACCGCTCCACCATTGTCAACCTGAGCCGCGTGCGCGAGATCTGTGCGCATATCAACGGCGAGTACCACCTGGTACTGAACAATGGTGAGCGTTTGAAAATGAGCCGCAGCTATAAGAACAAAGTGCAGCATTTCCTCTGATTGCCGGGAAACACCGGGAAATGCCGGGAGCTCCAGCTCGGCTTGCCGGCCGCCGGCTCGCAGATCGCGCTGAGCATGCTGGGTCTGGATACCTCCAAGCTGGCCCTGATCGCCGGGGCGCTGTCGGTGGGTATCGGCTTCGGCCTGCAGGCAATTTTTTCCAACTTTATTTCCGGGCTGATCCTGTTGCTCGAGCAGCCGCTGCGGGTGGGAGACCTGGTGGAGCTGGAATCCGGCGTCTTCGGCCGCATCCGCGATATCAATGTGCGCTCCACCCGCATTACCACCCGCGACAACGTGGACATACTGGTGCCCAACACCGAGTTCGTCACCGGGCGGGTGATCAACCACACCCTGGACGACCCGGTGCGCCGCATCCACGTGCCCTTCGGCGTGGCCTACGGCTCCGACCCGGACCTGGTGCGTGAGGCGGCCCTGGAGGCCGCGGAGCGGGTGAACATCACCCACAGCGACTGGCAGCGCAAAACCGAGGTATGGCTGATGGAGTTCGGCGACAGCACGCTGAAATTCAAGCTGGTGGTGTGGGTCAACAGCAATATGGTGTCGCCACTCGACGACCCCTACGCGCTCTACAATCTGGAGCTGCTGCTGGAATTCCGCGAGAAGGGCATCGAAGTGCTCTTTCCCCAGCGCGACCTGCACCTGCGCAGCTGGGAGACGCCACTGCCGATCGAGCGGCGCGCGGGAAAATAAATAAGGTCGGGCTTACGATTTCGTATTTGGATCAATTACAAACCGCCAGCCGGTGTAGGGTGCGCCGTGCGCACCGGACATTGCCTGAAGCGCGGCAATGCCCGGTCGGTGCGCACGGCGCACCCTACGGTGGGCAAGCTACTGGTTCATCACTGCAGTAACCGTGGCATCGGCATCCACCAGTCCGCTGCCGCACTGGGAGCAGGAGCCGGCAAAGGCGCGCGCGTTGGCCTTTATCTCCGCCTCCAGTTGGGCCGGGGTGATATCCGGGTGAACGCTCCGCACCAGCGCCGCCAGTCCCGCCACATGGGGCGTGGCCATGCTGGTGCCCTGGTAGAAGGCATAGCCCTCCGATGAGGGCGTCTGCGAGCCGCTGTTGAGCGTGGACAGCACGCCGTTGGCGGTGGAGACGGTCTCGCCGCCGGGGGCCGCCACATCCACCACGCTGCCGTAGTTGGAGTAGCTGGCGCGGTTGCCCTGGCGGTCGGTGGCCGCCACGCTGATCACGTTGTTGCAGCTGGCGGGCTGGAAGCCGGAGGCGTTGGCGTTGCTGTTGCCCGCCGCCACCACCACCGCGCTGCCGTTGCCCACCGCGGTGTCGATGGCATCCTGGAAAGTGGCGCCGCAGGCACCGGACCCGCCCAGGCTCATATTGATCACATCCGCGGGAAAGGGATTGGCGGGCACGCCGGAGACGCTGCCGCCGGAGGCCCAGACGATGGCGTCGGCGATATCCGACAGGCTGCCGCCGCACTTGCCCAGCACCCGTACCGGCACCACCTTGGCATTGAAGGCCACGCCGGCCACGCCCTGGCTGTTGTGGGTCTCCGCCGCCACGGTGCCGGCCACGTGGGTGCCGTGCCAGCTGCTGTTGGCGGGGAATATCTGGCCGCACTCGAACCAGCTGTACCAGTCCCCCTCGTCGTGGGCGTCGCTGTCGCGGCCGTTGCCGTCGCGGGCGGTGGCGCTGTCGCTGATAAAGTCGTAGCCGCCGATAATATTGCCGAGCAGATCGCTGTGATCCGTGTAGCCGGTGTCCACCACCGCCACCACCGCGCCGCTGCCGTCCGCCTTGTCCCAGGCCCCGGGCAGGTTCAGTCCGGCGGTGGATTCGTAATAGTGCCACTGCTCACTGTAGCGGCTGTCGTTCGGGGTGAATTGGGTGGTAAGCCGGATGTCCGGTTCCACGTAGGCGACGTCGGGGGTGCGGGCAAAGCGGCGCATCAGCGCTTCGGCGGCGGCGCCGTTCAGCTCCCCGGAGACCCGCACCAGGTCGGCGCCGCTGGCCAGGCGGCGGACCAGATTCAGCTCTGTGCCGGTCTCCGCGGCCACCGCGTTCAGCAGCCGGTTGCCGGCGGCCAGGCTCGCGCGCTCCGTCGCGCCTTCGCGGTATTTGACGATAAAGCGCTGGTGCTTCTGATCTGCCTGCAGCGCGGGAAGGTTCATTTTGCCCGCCAGCGGATCGGGGGCGGCGAGGGCGCCGGCGGAACAGACCAGGGCGCAGGTGGCGAAAAGCGGTAAAACTTTACTCGAGGGTTTGCTACTGTGCTTCTTCATTTGAGGCTCCAATTGATTTCCTTATTGTGATATCTCCCGCTGCCGGACCGCACAGCGGGCGTCCCGAACAACGCCTGCAAACATAGCGCGGCTCTCTCCAGGTAATCCAGCGGCATAGGGGCTGTTAGTGAAAATTGGCGGGGAAATAGCGGTGTTGTGGCGAAAGTGCAAAGTATTTGTCAATTATGTAGCGGTTTTAGGTCGTTTGGCTGCAAGAGGATGGCATTGTTGTAATGTCGAACCGCACGCCTCAGCGATAACCACAAGGAAAATCCCGTGCTGATTATTCCCATTCAGAACAAGCCCGACTGGCGCCGCCCACCGCTGGTCTGCCTGGCCCTGATCGCGCTCAATCTGCTGGTTTTCGTGTTCTACCAGGGCGGCGACGAGGCCCGCTGGCAGCAGGCGGAGGAATACTATTTCTCCAATGAGCTTTCCGCCCGCGAGGAGTCGCGCTTTCTGATCTACGTGAACGAGGTGCACCCGGAGTGGCGCCTGCAGGTGGATGCCGAGGGGGAGGACTTCGTCTACCGGGAACTGCTGTGGAATCCGGAGTTTCACCGCTGGCTGCTGCCGCAACTGCGCGCCGAAGGGGAGAGCGAGTGGCTGGCGCAACGGCAGGAATTCGCGCGGCTGCGCGACCGGTTAAGCAGTTTCGCCCTGGGGCTGACCCCGGCGGAGCCGCACCTGGCCGGCCTGTTCGGGCACATGTTCCTGCACGGCAGCTGGGACCACCTGATCGGCAATATGGTGTTTCTGCTGCTGTTCGGCCTCTCGGTGGAATTGGCCTTGGGAGCCGCCTGGTTTTTCGGCCTCTATCTTCTCGGCGGCCTGGCCGCCGCGGGGCTGCACATCGCCGTGGAGGCGGGCAGTCCGGTCCCCATGGTCGGCGCCTCCGGCGCGGTATCGGCGATCATGGGCATGTTCGTCGCGGTGTACGGAGTGCGCAGGCTGCGCTTTTTCTACACCCTGGGTTTCGTGTTCGGCGAATTCAGCGCGCCGGCGCTGCTGGTGTTGCCACTGTGGCTGGGCAAGGAAATTTTCGGTTACTTCTACGGCGACAGCAGCATTGCCTACTGGGCCCACACCGGCGGCCTGCTGGCCGGCTTTGCCTTTGCCATGGTACTGGTAAAGCGGCGCCCGCCGCTCACGCAGATTCCGCGGGAAGACGAAGCACCGCCGCCGGAGCAGCGCGCCATGGCGCGTATCGAAGCACTGCAGAACCAGGGCAAACTGCTCGAAGCGGCCGAGGCTGCCGGCGCAGCGGTGCGCCAGAATCCGCAATCACTGCCGCTGATCCAGCGTGCCATAGAACTCACCGCCGCGGCGCCGGAGAGCGAAGCCTACCACCGCGCCAACCTGGCCCTCTTCGCCCTCGCCGGCGACACCGCAATCGACGCCCGGAGGCTTTCCGAAGGCTACCGCAACTACCTCCAGGCCTGCCCCCAGCCCCGAGCCCTCACCGCCAAGGCCTGCCTGTTGCTGGCACGGCGCGCGGCGCAGGAAAAGGACTGGCCCTGGCTGGAGGATTTATTGCGACGGCTGCATAAAAAGGGAGTCGAGCACCCGCTATTGCAGAGCCTTGGGATGGCGCTGGTCAATCACTATCGCAAAATAGGGGAGGAGCAGCGGGCGCGGGAGGTGTTGCGGTTGGTGCGGCCTGAAGAACATGCATAGTGGGCCCTGCGGTAAATTCTGTAACCGATCTCTTCGCCACAGGCCCCAGTGCTGCGTTGAAAAAGCTTGAATTAGCGCTGCTAGTCCTGCGCTTTTTCGCCTTGCTCTGGAGCCTGTGGTTGT
>NZ_JBOFOC010000022.1:0-6422 GCF_051659245.1 Microbulbifer sp. | reverse complement strand
AGTTTTTAATAAAATCGCCCAAACTGATGCCTTTCTGAAACTGGACCTTGTTGCGTGCCATGACCGAATTCCTTGTAAATTAATGACTTGACTGTATGGATATACAGTATATCATAGCTTAGCAACGGTGGTAATTAGGAAATGTTTTGGCAGCTGGCGCGGAAGCCAACAGGCTCCCACGCCCTTCCCTACCACAGTCGCCCTACCGGCAACCGGCGCTGTTTTCAGGGAACTGGGTAACCACCTCTCCGGTGCCCGGCTTAATCACTACACGGGCCCACTGCTCGCCGCTGGTGCCGATGACGTGCCCCATGTTTTTATCGTAGCAGATGCGCCCGTCCGGCTGTACCCTGCGCCGGTCAGGAGCGGCCTGCACCGTATCGCACAGCTCCTGCCCGCCGGGCAGGCCGTTGCAGTAGCGTGCACCGGCACCACCGAACTTGCTTTTCGAAGTAAATCTACTTGGATCACAATGACGAGGGTAGACGTGGTTGTAGCTGTTTAGCGTATACCTGCAGGCCGGATCCCCTACCACATCTCCACTGGTGGAGCAGCCGATCAGAGATATTAATAGAAAGGGTATCAGATACACCATGGATCTGTTGAAAGTCTTCATAACACAGTCCTCAGTAGTCGTTAACAAAATAGGTTAAAAATATTTTTAACCACAGAAATACTAACGCATGAGCTTTCGTAAGTTTTGAAAACAGATTCTCTGGAAAACCAAATAAAACCAAATAAATTGCATAAAAAATAGAAAAAATTTTGCACCCCCAAACACGCGACACCCTGGGATAACCCCAGTATCCACCGACCATAAAAACTGTGCCTGTAACTGCTCACCCCTGTAGGAGCAGCGGGGCGGCCATCCGACATGCCCGCGAACAGAACCCGATCGCGGGCATGGCCCGCTCCTACAGGGTGGCTCGCTCAAGCCAATGCAGGTTCCCTATGGGTGAGTAGTTACCCAGGCCACAGGAAATCCATGGCACGGTAAAGGGAGGGGGTTCGGTTACGATCTGTTATCCAGGCGCGAATCAATGGCCGCAAAAAGATTGAGAATTGAATGGCGCGCCTCGCCCGGCAGTAGGCGCAGGGCCTCGATCATCGCGTACTCCTCGTCGCTGATACTGCGCCCCTTGTGCTGGTCCATCTGCCCGCGCCCGCACAGCAGCCAATCCAGCGAAACATCCAGTATCCGGCACAGCCTGATGGCATTATCGGTGGAGATGGCCCCGTCCCGGCGCCAGCGGCTGATACAGCTTTCGTTTACGCCGAGTTCCAGTGCCAGCGGATATACCTTGCGCACTTTGCGCGCGCGCAATACCTGCTCCAGGCGTTCGCCCATCGAGTTCTCTTTGCAGTCGGCCAGCCCCTGCTCGAGTGCGCAAGGCGCCGGAGGAAAACCGTCGGGCGGCAGGCTCGCGGGGGCTTGCTGTATCTTCACGACAACCTCACAGGCACTTGATAAGGTAATTGACATAGATATTGCGCGGCCGGGTTTCACTGCTGGTGCGCGCCGGATCGCCGGCGGGCTTGGCCGGCGACAGGCTCCCGGGCAGGATTGGATCGCCACTGGCAGTGGGCGTAGCCGGCGACGTCACCTGCCCCCCCTGAAACTGCTCCTGTCCGTCCCCGGGCTTGGCAAACTGGTAAGCATGCTGGTGGTCCTGCAGCGCATCCTTTTGAACGGAGCCCACACCCGAGTATTTTTCTCCACTGGCCGGCGACAGGCGCTGGTCCACATCCGGGTCCACACCTGCGCCATTGTCCACACAGCGCAGGAACAGACCCCGGTAATCGGGCAGGCGGAAGGTATATTCACCATCCCCGCCGTACAGATTGCCGATCACCTCGAACAGTGCCGGGTAGGAGGCAATACCCAGTTGGCGCCCGTCGCACAGCATCCAGCCCCAGTACTCCAGCCACAGTGCCGGTTGCGCGCTGTCATTTTCCTCGCCGTCGCTGCCGAAGGGATCGGCCAGTTGTCCGGCATAGGGGCACACGACCCCCACCGGGACACCGGAAATCCACTCTGCGGCAAAAGCGGGCGGCGGTACGAAAGGAGGACTGATCATGGCATTTCTCCCGTGAATACCGGCAGTTCATCACCTTCCTGCAGCACGGTCATATCCGTTGGCACCACCAGTTCCCAGCTTTCCCCCCGCTCTTCCTCGGCCCCGGCCTCGGAGGATTCCTTGAGGGCATTGGCCAGGTTGACGTAGCGGTAGTCCAGCGTCCCCTCCTCCTGCGGGCAAAACACTGGCGCCAGGGTGTCGGCGCCCGGCCAGATCTGGCCGCTGGCCAGGAAGTAGAGCATGCGGAAAGCGAAATCCGGTGTTACCGGCAACAGCACCCGAGCCAATCCCGCTTGCAGGAATGCGCTGAAAAGTTCGTCCTCACCACGATACTGCTGGCTGATTGCGGTACCGACATCGTCCTCGGTCTTGACGGTAAAAGCGTAGGCCATTTCCTCCCAGGCCAGCGCGCGCTCCAGGAACTGCACGTAGCGCTGCCCGCCCAGAGCGATATTCCCGCTCTCCCCGGTCAGTTTTTCCACGTGCCGGATCAGTTGCCGCACGATGTCCCGACGCAGTTCGTCGCGCACAGCCTCGCGGGCACCTAAGGGGGATGGCTGATATACCCGGCTGGGCCAGGAGCCCACCATTTCGTAATAGCGCTCACGCTGCCGTGTACAGCCAGCGGAAATGGCCTTGAAGGTTGCCAGTTTCCATTCATCCAGGGCCTGTTCACCCAGCTCGGCCTCTATCTCCACAGCGACACTGTAGCCGGCGGGAGTTTTCAGGGATTTTTTTGGGGTGGAGACCAGTACCGCCGCCGGCACCTGGCCGGTTTGTCCGCTCAGTTTGAGTTGCGCGGTTTCAGTTTCGCCCCCCGGATATTCGTAACTCTGCTGGCCGACACTGACACAGAGCTTCAGGCTGTCGTCACCGGGCGCGGGGGATACCGTCACATTCGCGGAGACGGCGCGATAGCCGGGCGCCACCGGGATCGATTGCCGGCACACCGGCTCGCCCCCCTGAAAGGCGGCACTGCTTATCACTCGGGGGGCCGGAGGCGGCTGTATATCCACCACATCGTACTCGGCGGCCAGGTTGGCATAGTAGGCGGGGGACTTCGGGTCGACGGAAATATCCTGGAAGTTTTTTACATCGAAATCGATCAGCGGCGGAGGCTCCCGCAGGGACAGACCGCGAAGGCTGAAGGAGCCGGAGATATATCCCTGCGACGGATTGCGCACAAGAAACTCCAGGATAAAGCGCTTGCCGAGAGTCACTGTCCAGCACTGGTAGATCTTGTTGACCCAGCGGTAGATAGCGCGGAGATTATTGTCCATGCCGCTGGCATCGACACGCCGGACAGTACAGCGCTCGTCCCGGTCGATACTGGCGCTGCTGCGCTGCCAGTGCAGCCGACGGGCCAGGGAACCGGCAGCGCGCTGGGTCAACAGGCGCGCGGCGCGGGTGGCATCGCTGGTGGCCGTTTTCTGCGGCTTGCCGTCCACCGGCTGCACCGTTCCATCCACAATCACAGTCAGCTGCTTGGCCGGCGGGCCGTACTGGCTCTCGTAGTGGTACTGGAAATTCTCCTCCAGGGTATTGAGGGCTTCCGCCAGCAGGTCCTGGCGCTGGCCGGACAATTCGCGGTCCACCTGCTGCAAGCCGCTGTCGGACTCTAGCTCCTCTACGCGGGATTCTCGCAGCCGTCGCTCCGACGACTCCTTGTACTCGCCGCGCATCACATTTTCTATACCGCTGACTTCGCCCAGGCAGTATCCCCGCAGTCGCTGCCTCACAAGCTTCAGGTCGCCGATGGCATAGGGAACCGGGCCCGTATCCCCGGCGCCGCCCCGCGCGCTCTCTTTGGCCGACGGAAGAGGAAACACCGTACCGGGCAACACCACCGTGGCCCGGATACCTTCGCCCAGGCGCTCCGCCGGCCAGAGAAGAGCGGGCTCCGGTGGGAGGGCTTCACCATCCGCATCACCCTCCGGCGGTTCGGGCTCGCTGGCGACAATGCGCGCGATCAGCGTAGCCAGAGCCAGGGTTGCCAGCAGCTGGTCCCCCAGTTGCCGGTTGAAACCCGGTTGTACATTCAGCGCCATCAGGTTTTGCCAGCAGCGCTCCATTTGCCCGCTGAAGATTTCGCCGAGCCAGTATTCCCCTATGTCGCTCCAGCTCATTTCCAGCGCCACTTCCGTGCGTTGCTTGAACTCAGCCAGGTCGACGGGAGGGGAGCGACGAAACCCTTCATTCAGGGACGGCAACCGGTCCATGGGCACACCCAGGGCATCGATAGTGCGCAGGTAGCGGCCGGTATAGGGCGCTTTCTCCGCCAGGAACAGATCCGCCTGATCCACCATGGCTCCCCGCCCCTGCTGGCGCGCTTCCACCAGTTTCTCGTAGAAGCTGTTCTTCGGCGCCGACCCGGTATCGTACTGTACGAAGCGATTCTCCAGTTCCGTGGCGGTAATGCCCGGCCACTGGGCCAGGTACAAATAGGGGAACAGATCGGATTCCGGAGGGCGCTCGACAATTACCCCGGTTTCCGCAGGCTCACTGTCCGGCGGCAGCGGAACCGGCGGGCGCGGGCCAGGGGAATCCCCGCCAAACAGCAGTTCGTTCCGAGCCTCGCCATCGGGGTATTCCAGGCGGGTAACCAACAGACTTTTGGAGCTGGCCGTATAATGCATTTCTCCGTTGACAGCGCGCATCGGGTTTTGCGGGTCCGGCTGCGAGAAGAAGTGCAACGGGTTTTGCTTGTCGGGCAGGGGCAGTGGTGCCTGGGCAATAATATGCCCCAGCCATTCGACTTCTATGTAACCGCGACCGATACCGCCGAACCTCCAGCGAAAAATTACCGGCCCGATCTCTCGTTTTTCCGGATAGTCATTCATAAATTATTCCAGACCTCAGTAATCAGCGGCAGATAGAGGATCGGCAGGCGAAGCACAACTGCCGGTAACATGACAGTTGAGCTGCGCCATCCAATCACCCGGAGAGGCAACCCGGTTCGCGCCTAAAGTTCACTCCTCAGGGCGACGTAACGGGGATTCCCACGGTATGCACATTGGGCTGAGTGGGAGCCTCGATATAGCGGGTCCACCCTTCCTGGCCTTCGAATACCGTGTAAAAAGCATAGGCCGAAGTGATCGGGGAATTACCAGCACCCGCGATCAGGTCGAGGATGTTGACGTCGCCGTTGACACTATCCACTGAGAAATCCGTCTTCAGTTCGATATACAACGTCTTCGTCGGCGCCGCGTGTCCACCCTCGGTCAAATAGACAACACCAATATCGGCACGGTTGTCGAAACCGGTATAGTGCAGCTCGCTGAATACCATGGCGGTTTCCTCGGTATCGTTCGCAGCTATCCACTCCGTCAGCAAGCGGCTCATCACCGTTTTTACGGTGTCCTCATTGAAATAGTTGTTCAGCCCGAAATAGCCACTGAAGGAATCTGACCGGTCATTGAGATACCTTGCGGTGTCATCGGCGAGATTCCTCTCCACATATTGGGCCATGGTTGCAAAGGTCATCAGTGATCTCCTCTTTCAATACAGCCCCCGCAATGCGGGGGCTATCGGGTCTTACGCCTGGGCGAAGCTGCCGGTGGTGGCGTTGTAGTTGGCAGTGATCTCGGTGGTGGAACCGCCGAAGGTCAGGGTCAGGCTGGGGCTGAAAATATCGGTAACCACCATGCCGTCCTGGATGCTGCTGTTCATGAAGAGCTTGATATTCTCGTAGGGCGTGAAAGTGGCCACATGCTTGCTGGGTACCCAGTCCGCATTGATCGGCCTGTTGGGATAGGCAGTACCGTTCACCTGCACGTTCTGCGCCAGGCCGAAACAGAGCCCCTCCGCCTGGTCGAGCGGCGTCTGATTGACCACACCGTACTGGCCTTCGGAGAGCTGTCCGGAGGGAGACGGCGTGCCGAAGTTGCCATTCTGGAAGGTGTACAGCATCTGCGCCCGGGCCATATCGTCGGACATCTTCTGGATGGTCGCGCCGCCTTGAATCTGGGTGGTGGAGGCATAGATTGCGTACTCCTCCTCCCAGGTGACGGTGTTGTTCTCGAAGGGATAAAAGCACACCCAGGCAACGGGCTGGCCGTTGGCGGACTGCTTGATCAGGGTGACCTTTTCACCCGCCTTGTAGAGTGTGTCCAGGTCCTGTTTTGGAAAGTCGATATTGAGGGTATAGGTAGGCATCGGTATGACTCCTGTTGATTGAAAAATTAATCGCAGCTGTATTTTTGCTACGGCCATTCGGCGGAAACCGTCTGACAGGAGTCTCTATCTCAAAAGCCATGCCAACTTTAAAACTCAATAAAAACAATAAGTTAGAGTCAGTCAAGCCGGACAGCCCGGGTGTCGGCAGTGTCTTTTCCGACACTGCCG
>NZ_JBOFOC010000021.1:0-37137 GCF_051659245.1 Microbulbifer sp. | reverse complement strand
CATTCTACGTCAAGCAAGTGCAACGCCGCAGATGGCTGCTTAGCGGCCCGCCCGAAGGGAGCCCCCCAGATTGCCCACAGCGGCGTTGCAGCTCTTGAAAATGGAATGACCATTCCCTGCGAGCTGCGCCTAACTGTGGACAATCTGGGGAGCTCTGGTATCACTCTTTAGTACCATACAGGACACCAGGGTGCGCCGCGCGCACCATTGTCGGAGTCGATGCGAGAGCCGACGTTTCCGGTGCGCAGGGCGCACCCTACGGCACCAATCATGAGATTGCATTTGGATTAGCAGATGGGTCAGGTTTCGATAGCGCAAATCTTCGGCAAGCTGCGCGGCGGTTTCGTCTCGCCGCTGTCGTTGCGGCGTATGGGTGTCCTGGGCATGAATGCGCGTAACGTGCACTATATCGCCCGCTACAACGACCGCGACAAATTCCCGGTGGTGGACGACAAACTCAGCACCAAGCGCGCCGCGGCGCGCTACGGTATCGCGGTGCCGGACCTGATCGCCGCGTTTGACACCCAGCCCAGCCGCCGTCGGGTGATGGAAGTGATCGAGCCCCTGTGGCAGTTTGTGATCAAGCCGGCACGGGGCTCCGGCGGCAAGGGAATACTGGTGATTGCCGGGCGCAACGGCGATAAATATGTGAAAACCTCCGGCGCGGAAGTGACCGCCTTGAATATCCTGCGCCACGTGAGCAATATTCACAGCGGCCTCTACAGCCTGGGTGGTAAGCCGGACCGGGTGATGGTCGAGGCACTGGTGGATTTCGACCCGGTGTTCGACAACTACTCCTTCGAGGGGGTGCCGGATATCCGCGTGATTGTCTTCCGCGGTTTTCCGGTGATGGCCATGCTGCGCTGTTCCACCCACGCCTCCGACGGCAAGGCCAACCTGCACCAGGGGGCCGTGGGGGTGGGCATCGATCTGGCCAGCGGTAAATCCTGTCACGCGGTACAGCGCGGCCTGCGGGTTTCCCAACACCCGGACACACAGATGCCATTCGGCGAACTGGTGGTGCCCGGCTGGCGCGACTTGGTGCGCCTTGCCGCAAGCTGCTATGAAATGACCGGCCTGGGTTACCTGGGTTGCGACATAGTGCTGGACCGCAAGCGCGGTCCGTTGCTGCTGGAGGCCAATGCCCGCCCGGGGCTGGCGATCCAGATCGCCAATGGCGTGGGCCTGCGCAGGCGGCTGCAGCATATTGACAGCCTTGACCTGGAACAGCTGGAAAAAAATGTAGAGGAGCGGGTGGCCTATTCCATGAACCGGTTTGCCGCCGGGCAGAGCGATTAGAAAAGGGAGGCCGTTCGAGTTCCGTGCAAGAGTCTAAACAGGCTGAAGGCTGCGAAAACCTTGATGCCAGGGACCATCCCTCCCTGGCACGTTCAGAAACGCGGGATTATGAACAGACTCTTTGAGTCATTCGGTTAATCCAAAAAAAGCGGGCTCAAATGCCTAATGCCAAAGGCCCGCTTTTTCGCTTTGTGACAGATGTCACGCCACCTGCGCCGGACACAGGTGGAACTGTTCCATCATAATCTTCAGCCGTTTGCGTTGCATTTTCAGGCTGTACTCCAGTTCCTTCACCCGGGTACGGATAGCCGCACTCTCCCACCTGGCCAGCAGGCGTTCGCGGGCATTTTCGTAGCGCTGGGCCTGCAGTTCCTTCCACTCCGCCAGGGCCGCGGAAAACTGCTGGGCTTCCTTTTCCACCAATTGGCGCCAGCTGTCCCGGTGGCTGGATTCCTGCAGTTTCCGCTCCGCGCGCTTGAACTGCATGGTGAGCATGGCGCGCTGGATACGCATGGTCGGCACCGTCTTCAGGTTGCGCGCCAAGCCCAGCCAGCTCGCGGTCCTGATCAGCCACTTGGTGGGGTCCCAGTGGTACCAGCGGATGCCGTTGCGGTAGTCGGTCTGAAAGATGTGGTGGTAGTTGTGGTATCCCTCGCCGAAGGTGAGGAACGCCAGCAGGTCGTTGTCCCGCGCGGTGTTCTCGTCGGTATAGGGACGGCGGCCCCACATGTGGGCCAGGGAATTGATAAAGAAGGTGGTGTGATGGTTGATCACGATACGCAGCACGCCGGCCAACAGCAGCATGGCGACGATATCGCCGGTGAGCCATCCCAGCAGCAGCGGCAGGCCGAAGTTCATGGCCAGGGTCAAGGGGACATAGTGGTTGTGCTGGAACATCACGATCTTGTCCCGCTGCAGGTCCTTGGCGTTGTCGAAATCCACTTGGCCGCTGGGGTAGTCCCGCAGCATCCAGCCGATATGGGAAAACCAGAAACCGCGGTTGGCGGAGTAGGGATCGCGCTCGTCGTCGTCCACGTGGCGGTGGTGGCGGCGGTGGCCGGAACACCAGTTCAACGCGCTGTTCTGCAGCGCAGCGGCGCCAAACAGGGCAAAAAACAGCCGCAGGGACCAGTGGGCCTCATAGGTGCGGTGTGACCACAGGCGGTGATAGCCGGCGGTGATGGAGAGACCGCAGAGGGCGCCGTAGATGGCGAAGGCCAGCCACTGGTGCCAGTGGTAACCGTAGAGCACGCCGTACAGCGGCACCAGGATCAGCGCAGCCAGTGCTGTTCCGGCAAAGAGGATAGTGGTGACCCACAGGCGTGGCGGCGTCGCGGGCCGCGGGGTCTCGGATACTGCATTCATAGTACAACCTTTCAATATGCTACAGCGGTGCCCCGGAGGAAGCCGGGTAATAGGGTATATAGCCCGATTCGGCAGGGTCCGCCCACTCGAAGGGGATGCTACCCCATAGCCCGGGTTAAGACACCCCCGGGCCCGGGATTTTGAGAACTCATAAGGAGTTTGGGTCACGCTGCGCAGCTTTGGTGCGCACAACCGGTTTTTGGCGCCCCGCTGGTTCATGCGGCCTCCGACGGGCCCTGAACAGGACCGGAGAGGCCCCATGAGGAGCGGGGTTGCAAACTTGGCATGGCGATTGCTTTAACCTAAGTGTGGGCCGCAAGGCCCGCGCTCCGGGAATCCATCACGGGTTATGGCAAAAGTTATTAATGCGTGACTTCCCGTTTTCTCTCATCATCGCTGATTATGGCCCCGCTTTGCGGGGCCCTTTTTTTTGCGAAGCGTCTCCAGCCCCCGCTCTGTGATCAGCTTTCGGCAGCGCGAGCCCGCGCTCTTCCCCTGTGCGGGGATAAGTGTTTCACTTGCCGGTAACTGACTGGCAACCATAGTGATCCGAGTGCTCGAGCGACCCTCTCCCGGACAAGCCGCATTCCCGCTGCAGTTGGCCACACCGCAGGTGTTGGGCCCCGGCTCCGCGCAGCCGACTTATTTGCAACGCCTGCTCCAGGCGCTCGCCGATATCGGTGACGGCCTCTGGGAGTGGGACCTGCGCAGCGACGAGATCATACTCGATCGGGTCTGCTGGGCCATTCTCGGCTTCGAATTCAGTCAGGTGGACACGGAGGGCGGGAGCCCATTCGCCCAGTGGAAGAAGCGCACCCTGCCGGAGGACCTGCCCCGCGTCGAACAGGCGCTCGAAGACCATGTGCGCGAGCAGCTGCCGCTGGATGTGGAGTTCCGCCTCTGGCACCGGGACGGCGGTATCGTCTGGGTGCGCTGCCGCGGCCATGTGCAGCGAAGCGGGGATGGTAAGCCCCAGCGGGTGCTGGGGGTGCTGCAGGATATCACCGGCAGCCGCGAGGCGCTGGCGCGCGCCGAGCACGAGCTGAGCCGGCAGCGGCGGGAGAACGACAATCGCGCCGACCTGCTGTGCAGCCTGAGTCACGAACTGCGCACCCCCCTCAATGCCATCCTCGGCTACTGCCAACTGGTGGAACTGGACCAGAGGCTGAATCCGGACCAGCGCCGGCGCCTGGGTGAAATCCGCCGCGCCGGACAGCACCTGCTGCACCTGGTGGGCGACGTGCTGGAGCTGGCGCGTATCGACAGCAACCGCCTGGCGCCGTCCATGGAGCCGATGCAGCCGGCCGCCGTGGTGGAGGACTGTACCCGCCTGCTGGAGCCGCTGGCGGAAACCCGCCGGGTGAACCTGATTTTTGAACCGCTGGGCTGGGAGTCGGCGTATATCTGTGCCGATCCGGTGCGTTTCAAGCAGGTGGTACTGAACCTGGCGGGCAACGCGGTCAAATACAACTACGAGGGCGGCCGCGTGGTGATCAACTTTGCGCCCCAGGCGGAGGGCTGGCTGCGCCTCAGTATCCTGGATACCGGCCGGGGCATTCCCAATGAGAAGCGTGCACAAGTGTTCGAGCCCTTTAACCGCCTCGGCGCGGAGAAGGGACAGATCGAGGGCACCGGCGTGGGGTTGGCCATCGCCAAGCGGCTTACCGAGGCGATGGGCGGGCGTATCGACTTTGACAGCCACGAGGGGCAGGGCTCGATTTTCTGGATAGAATTTCCCATGATCGACGCACCGGTTGAGGTGATGCAGTTGTCGGCGCAGCCGGCGGCGACACTGTACCTGCCTCCCTGCCGGTTGTTGCAGGTGGACAATCGTCCCAGCGGAGTCAATCGCCTGAAGGGGCTGTTGAGTGGGTTTTCCCAGGTCCGGCACCTGGCGGCGGCGGATGCGGTTGAGGCGATTTTCACCGCGCGCACCCGCAACCCCGATATCGTCCTGTTCGACGCGGCGCTGCCGGGAATGTCCGGCGCGGAAATGGCGCATATTCTGCGCGAGGACCCGCTTACGGCGGATATCCGTTTTGTCGCTGTGGGTGAATGCAGCGGGGAGGCGTGCGATGCGGCACTGCCCGAGGGCTTTGATCTGGCGCAGTTGTGTCAGGTCGTGGAGAAGTGTATGGAGGTCGGGGAGGATTGAACTGATCCCTTCATCCCCCCCCACGGTGGAATAATATAGTGGAAGCAGTCGCTTCCAGTGAATTGCAGAAAATTTACCGGTCCGATACCAATAACTCCGGATAGTGGATGTCTGGTATGCAGTCACAATCTCGCCAATCCCCCTTTATCCCGGCAGTGCTGTTGGCGCTGTTGAGTGCCGTTTTCTATATCCTGAGTAAAAAGGTTCTCATCGCTGGCAACGGCGGTGCGGCAACCTGGTTTGCCGACGCGGTCGCCATTGCCTTTCTGTATCGTCACCGCTACAGACACTGGCCGCTGCTGATCGCCGCCTTCCTGTCGGCAATTATCGCCGCCGGGGTGGGAGTCGGTTTCGGTATTCTTCTCGCGACCCTATATGCTCTCGCCTGTCTCAGCGCGGTACTGCCCGCCGCGCTGCTGTTGTGTTGGTTCTGCCCGCGGGAGGATTACTTCGATGGCTTGTGGCCCTGGGCGCGCTTTACCCTACTCTCCGCCGTGCTGCCGCCTATAGGCAGCGCCGCGGTCGGCGCGGCGGTGGCGGATGCCTCCGGGCGGGGCAATTTTTCCGAGGTCTTTGCCCCCTGGTATATCGCCGATGCGGTGGGCATATTGGTGCTGCTGCCGATCGCCCTGCAGTACCGGTGGGGCACGTTACACAGCTTGTTTCGCGGAGCGGACTCGGGCAGGTTCCTGTTGGTGGGTGCGCTGGCGATCAGCAGCATCCTGCTGATACTGTCACTGGCGCCGCACCCTTTCGTTTTTGCGAGCCTGCCATTGATCTGGGCGGCGAGCAGGCTCAAGTTGCTGCACACCCTGGCGGTCATATTTGTCGCCATACTGCTGATGTCGACACACTTTGCCGGTGTCGATCGCGCGGCGCAGGGGGATGGCTTTGCTCTCTTCCTGGCGGTGTTCGCTTCCGCAATACCCGCCTACGTGATGGCGGTTTCCGCAAACATCGAGCGCCACCGCAATGCGCGCATTGTGGAGATAGAGAGCGATCTCAGCTACCGCGCCTCCCACGACGATCTCACCGGCCTGCCCAACCGTGAGGCTTTCAAACGCGAACTGCTCCAAGCCATAGGCAGTGCGTGGGAGAGCGGCGAGCGCCACGCGCTGGTCCATATCGACCTGGACGGCTTCAAGCTGATCAACGACAGCGCCGGTCACCTTGCGGGCGACGCGCTGCTGCAGAAAATCAGCCGGCAGCTGGGCGGCCTGCTGGATGGCACGGACCGGGTGGCGCGGTTGGGAGGAGACGAGTTTGGCCTGCTGTTTTTCCGCAGCACCAAGGAGCAGGCCCGCGGGCGCTGCGAGGAACTGCTGCGGGGAATCACTGCCCTGCGCTTTCCCTGGAGGGGGCGGGTCTACGGTGTGGGTGCCAGTGCCGGCATCACCGAAATCAACCGCCACAACAGCCGCCTGGAGGACCTGCTCAGTCAGGCGGATGTGGCCTGCTATTCGGCCAAGCGCGCGGGCCGCGGCAGCGTGATGCTCTACGAAATAGCGCGGAGCGCCGCCGCCGAGCAGCACCGGGAAATTATTATGGCCTCGACCATTCGCGAGGCGCTGGACCGGCGCCGCCTCGCGCTCAGCGTGCAGCCCATTGTCCGCGCCGCGGGCGTCGGGTCCGTAGATCACTACGAAATCCTGGTGCGCATGTTGAACGATCGCGGCGAACTGCTGATGCCCGCGGCATTTATTCCCGCTGCGGAACGCTACGGCCTGATGTTGCAGGTCGACCACTGGGTCGTGGACGAAATCCTGCTGCGGCGGGCCGATCAGGTGGCCGGTGCCGGGTTCAGTTTTTCTCTGAATATTTCCGCAGAGGCGTTGGGGGATTCGGAGTTCCAGCGTCACCTGATCGAAATGCTGGAGCACACGCCGATTCCGATGGAGCGTATCGGCTTCGAGATTACGGAAACCGCGATGGTCAATCAGATGGGCCGGGCCAGTGAATTTGTCGCCTCGCTGCGGCGAATGGGATGCAAGGTGGCGCTGGACGATTTCGGCAACGGCCTCAGTTCCTTCAGCTATCTGAAGGCATTTGCCATCGATTTCATCAAGATCGACGGCAGCTTCGTGCGCGAGATGGAGTCCAACCCTGTCGACCCGATTATTGTCGAATCCATTAACCAGGTGGCGCACCGCCTTGGGGCGCGCACTATCGCCGAGTATGTGGAGAGTGCCTCGGTCGCCGCATTGTTGCGTTCGATCGGAGTGGACTTTGTGCAGGGGTACCATATCGGCCCGCCGATTTCCCTGGAGCGGCTGTTGTACGGTGGTACCCGGTTGGAGAATAGCCGCAGGATGGAATTGGGGTAAACATCGGCATAATTAAAAAAACAGGCGTCAGGATAGTGCGGTACTTCGCAATTTTGTAATAATAAGGAGCGGTTTTCAGTGTCATTTCCGTCTCTTGGTAAATACACTGGTTTCCGTTTCAAGCGGTCAGGAAGCCCCCCTAAATAACAACAAGGAATTGCAGACAATGAAGCACCTATCCAACCGGCGGCTGGCGGCCGCACTCCTGTTGTTCTGTTCCTCCGAAGTCTGGGGCCACAGCGCCATGTTTCCGGACGGTTTCAAATTCGACGACAGCAACGAGGGCGATTTGCCCCCGGCAATGATGTCGGCGATGCAGGCGGCCACCCTGTGCCAGGGCGGCAGTGCCGGAGGCTATCCGTGTAACAACGTCGACCTGATGTCTTTTGTCGCCAAGGCGGACATGGGCGGCGGCAGTGCCAACCTCAACGATATCTGGGGGTATTCCGATCCGCAGACTGGAGCGGAGATCGCCATAGTGGGGCGGAACAATGGCACCTCGTTTGTGGATGTCACCACCGCGGATGCACCGGTATATCTCGGCTTTTTGCCCTCCCACAACAACGGCAGCGATTCCTGGCGGGATATCAAGGTCTACAACGATCACGCCTTTATTGTCGCCGACGGTGGCGGCAACAGTTCTCATGGTCTGCAGGTGTTCGACCTGCGCACCCTGCGCAACCTGCCCTCGCCGGGGCAGACTCTCAGCGAAACTGCGCATATGGGCGGTTTCGGCAACGCGCACAATATCGCCATCAACGAGGATAGCGGCTACGCCTATGTGGTAGGCAGCAACCAGTGCAGCGGCGGCCTGTATATGGTGGATATTTCCGATCCGCTGAATCCGCAGTACGCCGGCTGTTTTTCCTCGGACGGCTACACCCACGACGCCCAGTGCGTAATCTACGGCGGCCCGGACACGGAGTACAGCGGGCGGGAAATCTGCGTCGGCTACAACGAGGACACCATCACTATCGTGGACGTCACCGACAAGTTCAATCCGGTACAGGTGTCCCGCACCCTCTACCAGGGCTCGCAGTACACCCACCAGGGCTGGTTCCTCGACGGGAACCACAGCACCCTGATCATGAACGACGAATTGGACGAGTCGCGCAACGGCCACAACACCACGTCGTATATCTACGACGTGAGTGACCTGGAGAGTCCCGCGGAGTTGGGCCGCTACGTGGGCCCCACCCCCGCGATCGACCACAATCTCTACACCAAAGACGGCTATGTGTACGAGACCAACTACCGGGCCGGCCTGCGTATACTCGATGCGGAGAATATCGCCAGCGGCCAGCTGAGCGAGGTGGCCTACTTCGACACCATTCCCAACTCCAACAGCGCACAGTTTTCCGGCACCTGGAGCAACTACGCCTATTTCGCCAGCGGCAACGTCATCCTCAGCGATATCGGCAACGGCCTGTTCGTGGTGCGCCCCGACTGGGATGCGATCAATAATCCCGATCCCGATCCCGATCCCGATCCCGATCCCGACGATCCGCAGTACTGCAGCGCTGCGTCGAACAACGCCAGCGAGGAGTGGATCGGCGAGGTAAGCCTAGCCACATTCAGTCACAGCTCCGGCTCTTCCACTTACTCGGATTTCACCGCGCAGGTGGTGAACCTGGACGAGGGCGACAATGCCGTCAGCCTGACCCCGGCGTTCAGTGGCAGCAGTTACGGTGAGTACTGGAAAATCTGGATCGATCTCAACGGCGACGGCGACTTCGATGACAGCGGCGAAGAGGTGTTCAGCTCCGGTGGTACCTCTTCCTCCACAGTGACCGGCACCCTGACCCTGCCCGCCGGCAGCGAGGGGGTGAGCACCCGCCTGCGTATCGCCATGCGTTACAACGCCGCGCCCTCTCCCTGCGGGAGTTTCAATTACGGCGAGGTGGAGGACTACAGCGTAACCATCGGCGCCGGAGGCGGCGGTGGCGGAGGCGACAGCGATCCGGTGACCTATTCGAACGACGCTAGCTACAGTATTCCCGACAACAATGCCACCGGCGTAAGCAGCCCGATCGACGTCGACCGCGGTGGCGCCTCCGAATCCATCAGTGTGAGTGTGGATATCACCCACACCTACATCGGCGACCTGGAGGTGGATCTGCTGGCCCCCGGCGGAACGGTTTTCAATCTGCATAACCGCAGCGGCGGCAGCGCCGACGACATAGTGCAGACCTACAACCTGGACGCCGGCACAGTGGAATCCTCGGGCCAGTGGTCACTGCGGGTGCGGGATCGTGCCAATTTGGACACCGGCGCCATCAACCAGTGGAGCCTGACCTTTCAGTAATCCGCGGGCACCCTCACCCTGTAGGAGCGGCGGGGCGGCCATCCGCCATGCCCGCGATCGATCTGTGGATTGAACCACCGCCGATCGCGACCATGGCCCGCTCCTACAAAGCAAAAATAACAATTCAAGTTCGGGAGTCAGGATGCAGCCCCGTTTTATTTTTCTCACTGCGGCCCTGCTATTAGCCATGCCGGTTTTTGCCGGCGAATCCACTAACAGTTCACTGATGTTACTCGGCGGCGAGATGCTGCGCAGTGCCGAAGCGCTGCAGGCGGAGTCGGTGACTGCGATACGTCACGGCAATTCCCTGCGCAAAACCCTGAATCAGCTGCGGGTCAAGCTGCGCTCGCTGCCCGAAGGGGAGGAGCGGGCGGCGCTGGGCGAGACGATCGACCTGTTCGCCGGAGAAATTCCCCGCTGGCAACAGCAAGCGGCCAGTTTGCGCGAACGCGGGCTGAGCGAGCGGCAGCGGGCGCTGGCGCTACTGGAAACCGGCTACCGGGAAATCTGGCAACCGCATATACGCCTGTCGGGCCCGCTGCAACTGGATGGGAGCGATTCGCTCACCTCCGGGCACAATGCGCGGATTCGCAGCGTTCACCCGAGTAAACTGAATATGAATGTCGCCCCTGGCGACAGGGCCGCGCCAGCGGATATGTCCCTCGCGGTGCCCGCGGCCAGCGGGCAGAATATTCCCGGGGAGCTGGACTTGCGCAGTTTCCAGATTTCCCGTGAGCTGGCGGTGTTCGCACATGTGGAACCTGAAACCGGGAATAGCCGGGTGCCGCTCAACGAGATACACAGTTGGAAACTGATGCTCTCGCGTCTGGATGGCGAGCCGTTGGGCGGCGCCGAAATCGAGATCGAGGGGCATATGCCCGGACACGTGCACGGCTTGCCCACACAGCCGCGGGTAACCGGTGAAGTGGAGCCCGGGGTCTACCGGGTGCAGGGGGTCAAGTTCCAGATGACCGGCTGGTGGGTGATGACCTTCAAGGTCTCCGCCGGTCCGCTGGATGATGCTGTCACTTTCAATATCCGTTTGTAGGAGGCGGCCGTGAAGAGACTGTTGCCGCTGCTCGCGACCTGGTGTTCCCTGGCGTTTGCCACCGGCGAGGAAATTTACCGTTTCACCCCGTCGGATACCCACTTCCTCGAGCGCTTCTCCCTGCAGGCGCTGCCGCCGCTGCCTCCGGCCCCGGACAACGGGGTGGCGGACGATCCGCGCGCGGCGGCGCTCGGCCACCGGCTGTTTTTCGATACCCGGCTCAGCGCCAACGGTCAGGTGGCCTGCGCCAGCTGCCACCAGCCGCAGAAGTATTTTACCGATGGCCTGCCCCGTTCGCGGGCGCTGGGCATCACCCGGCGCAATGCACCCACCATTCTCGGCGCTGGCCACAGCCCCTGGCTGTTCTGGGACGGCCGCAAGGACAGTCTCTGGTCCCAGGCGCTGGGGCCATTGCAGGACCCCGGCGAGCACGGCCTGGCGCCGCTGGAAGTGGCGCAGCTGGTCCGACGGCATTACCGTGGTGAATTCGAACAGGTCTTCGGCGACAGCGCCGACCTGGATCGCCTGCCAAGGAAGAGTGGCGGCAGCCTGTCCCGGAGACAGAGGGCGGCGCTCAACCAGGTCCTCAGCCGGGTGGGCAAGGCGATCATGGCTTATGAGCGCCGACTGCAACTGCCCCCGGCGCCCTTCGACCGCTTTGTCGCCCAGCTACAGCGCGACAGCGGCGACCGCAGGGCCCTGGCCGCATTGATGTCGGAGGACGAGGTGGCGGGCATGCGCCTGTTTATGGGCCGGGCAAACTGCGCCAGCTGCCACAACGGACCGCTGTTCACCAATTATGAGTTTCACAATATAGGCGCGCCGGAACCGGACCCGGCGCAGGTGGACCTGGGGCGCTACGGGGGAGTGGCAGCGTTGGAAAAGGACGGGTTTACCTGTCTCTCCCCCTGGAGCGATGCCGGAGCGGAGGACTGCCTGGAGATGCGCTTCCTGAAGAAACAGGGACCGGAGCTGGTGGGGGCCTTCAAGACACCTACACTGCGCAATGTCGCCCACACCGCGCCCTATATGCAGGCGGGGCAGCTGGCCACACTGGAGCAGGTGCTGGCCCACTACAATAATCCCACCCCGCCATACTACGACCGCGAGCAGCACCCCAGCCGACCGCACTTCGATATTCTGCCGCTGGGATTGAGCGAGGAGCAGATAGGGCAGGTGATCGCATTCCTGGAAACCCTGACTTCGCCGCTGCCGGAGGGCGATCCGCTGTGGCGGGCGCCGGAGTAGGGGAGTGGCTAGTGGTCGGTGGTCGGTGTAGGAGCGGCCCATGGCCGCGATCAGGCCCGATCACAGCGTATCCCCGACAGCGGGCCTGCGGCCCACGTGCGGAGCTGGGGCTCGGCGCTCCCTGCTACCGCACATGCCCCAGGTGCCTGCCCACTATCTGCAACAGCGGCTTGAACACCTTGGGCGTGGCGCATACCAGGTGGCCGGAGTCCAGGTAGTCGTCGCCGCCGCGGAAGTCGCTGATCAGACCTCCCGCCTCTTTCACCAGCAGCGAGCCGGCGGCGATATCCCAGGTGTTCAGGTACATCTCCCAGAAGCCGTCGAAGCGGCCCGCGGCCACATAGGCCAGGTCCAGGGCGGCGGCGCCCGGGCGGCGGATACCCGAGGTCTGGCCGGCGATCTCCTTCAGCGCCGCGAGGTAGGGATCGATATTTTCCAGTGCCGGGCCGTTGAAGGGGATGCCGGTACCGATCAGCGCACCGCGCATGTTCTGGCGCGGCGATACGCGGATACGGCGGCCATTGAGCGCCGCACCGCGGCCGCGGCTCGCGGTGAATTCCTCGCGCTTGATGGGGTCCAGCACCACCGCGTGCTCGATGCGGCCGCGGTAGCGGCAGGCGATGGAGACGCAAAACTGGGGTATGCCGTGGATAAAGTTGGTGGTGCCGTCCAGAGGATCGATGATCCACTCGTACTCCGGCTCGGCGCCCTCCTGCAGACCGCTCTCTTCGGCGCGGATGCTGTGCCGGGGGAAGGCCTTGCGCAGGTGGTAGATGATCTCCTGCTCGGCTGCCCGGTCCACCTGGGTGACGAAATCGTTGCGCCCCTTCTCCTCCGGGATCAGGTGGTCGCCGCGCTCCCAGGCCCGTTCGATCAACTCCCCGGCCTTGCGTGCCGCGCGCAGGGCAATATTCAGCATGGGTTCCATAGCAATTCCGCACCAGTGATTGATTAAAAAGCAGGGGCCGGGCTGGCCGGCGGGGAGGATTGTAGGGATTCCGCCGTATATTTGCTACACTCCGCCGCCCGATTTTCCCTCGTTGTAGGAGCGGCGGGGCGGCCATCCGCCCATGGCCGCGATCGGTGGTTCCCGCGAAGTTCGATCGCGGCCATGGGCCGCTCCTACAAACACTTGTTGAACTATGCCCGATTCCTCTATGGATACCTCTCCTCTCGATAACGCGCTCCTCGACAATGTGCGCGTGGTCCTCGTGAACACCGCCCACCCCGGCAATATCGGCGGCGCCGCCCGCGCACTGAAGAATATGGGCCTGAGCCAACTGTACCTGGTGGCGCCGAGAGAATTTCCCGCCGCCAATGCCATCTGGCGCGCCGCCGGCGCCGCGGACTTGCTGGACACGGTGGTGGTGGTGGACGCCCTGGAGGAGGCCGTGGCCGACTGCGGCCTGGTGATGGCCACCAGTGCGCGCGAGCGCCGCATCCCCTGGCCGCTGCTCACCCCGCGCCAGTGCGGCGAGCGGGCGGTGGCGGAGGCCGCGGCCCATCCGGTGGCGCTGGTGTTCGGGCGCGAGGATCGCGGCCTCACCAACGAGGAACTGCAGGCCTGCAATTACCATGTGCATATCCCCGCCAACCCGGACTACAGCTCACTCAACCTGGCCACCGCGGTACAGGTACTGGCCTACGAGGTGCGTGTGGCCGCGCTGGAGCTGGAGAAGGGCGCCGAACTCAGCTACGCCGACTGGGACAGACCGCCGGCCAGGGCCCGGGATATGGAACTTTATTTCGAGCACCTGCAGCAAGCGCTGGGAGAACTGGGCTTTATCGATCCGGACAACCCCCGCCAGACCATGACCCGCCTGCGCCGCCTGTTCAGCCGTGTGCGCCCGGACGATATGGAGCTGGGGATACTGCGCGGAATGCTGACCGCGATTCAGAACTATATTCACCGCGCGGGTGGCAAGGGGAGGCAGGGGGGTTAATGCGGAATGATGAATGCGGAATGCGGAATCCGCGTCCTGTCCCGGTGGAGACGGGTGGCCCCGGGGCCGCGTCCACACTCGGGGGCAATCGCAGGAGGTTGCCGAGGTGGGAAAGGCGATTACGATCATTCCGCATTCCGCATTCCGCATTCCGCATTCCGCATTCCGCATTCCGCATTCGCATTCCCGACCACGCCGCTGGGTTATATACTTGACTGACTTGCTGGGTTATTCCATACTCGCGGCCGTTCGGAACAGGCGGGAACTGATATGCGTTTGACAACCAAAGGCCGCTATGCGGTCACGGCGATGCTGGATCTGGCGTTACACGCCGATCGCGGCCCTATCAGTCTGGCGGATATCTCCAAGCGCCAGGGTATCTCCCTGTCCTATCTGGAGCAGCTGTTCTCCCGGCTGCGCCAATCTGGACTGGTGTCCAGTGTGCGCGGTCCCGGCGGCGGTTACCGCCTGGCGCGGGGCGGCGAGGAAATTTTTGTGGCACAGATAGTGGATGCGGTCAACGAGTCGGTGGATGCCACCAGTTGCGGCGGCAGCAACGACTGTGCCGGCGGCGAGCAATGCCTGACCCACTACCTGTGGTGCGACCTGAGCGAACAGATTCACAGCTTCCTGAGCAGTATCAGCCTGGGCGACCTGGTGGCGCGGGCGGAGGTGCAGGAAGTGGCACGGCGCCAGGAAATGCGCGAGATCGCCCCGGAAGAAAGGGTGGCGTTGCTCGGCAGCCTGTAACCCGGCGCTTGCAACGGGATTTTTGAGAGTTTTTTGAGCGGACACGATATGACTATGAAGCTTCCCATCTACCTGGACTATTCGGCCACCTGCCCGGTGGACCCGCGCGTCGCCAGCAAAATGGCGGAGCAACTGACTATGGACGGCAACTTCGGCAACCCGGCGTCCCGCTCGCACCTGTTCGGCTGGAAGGCGGAAGAGGCGGTGGAAGAGGCGCGTCGCCATGTGGCTGAACTGGTAAACGCCGACCCGCGGGAAATCGTCTGGACCAGCGGCGCCACCGAGTCCGACAACCTGGCGATCAAGGGCGCGGCCCACTTCTACCAGGGCCGGGGCAAGCACATCATCACCTCCAAGATCGAGCACAAAGCGGTGCTGGATACCTGCCGCCAGCTGGAGCGCGAGGGCTTCGAGGTGACCTACCTCAACCCGCGCACCGACGGCATCGTCTATCCGGAACAGGTTGAGGAAGCCCTGCGCGAGGACACCATCCTGGTCAGCCTGATGCACGTCAACAACGAGATCGGCGTGGTCAACGATATCGCCGCAATCGGCGAGCTGTGTCGCGCGCGCAAAGTGATTTTCCATGTGGACGCGGCACAGAGCGCCGGTAAGCTGCTCATCGACCTGGCGGAAATGAAGGTGGATCTGATGTCCTTCTCCGCGCACAAAGTCTACGGCCCCAAAGGCATCGGCGCCCTGTATGTGCGCCGCAAGCCGAGGGTGCGCATCGAGGCACAGATGCACGGCGGCGGCCACGAGCGCGGCATGCGTTCCGGCACACTGCCCACCCACCAGATCGTGGGCATGGGCGAGGCCTTCCGTATCGCGAAAGAGGAAATGGCCCAGGAGGCCGAGCGTCTGCTGGGTCTGCGCCAGCGCTTTTGGGACGCGATCAAGGATATGGAGGAAGTGCATATCAACGGCTCCCGCGAGCAGCGGGTGCCCGGCAACCTGAACGTGAGTTTCGCGTTTGTGGAGGGCGAGAGCCTCATTATGTCGCTGCGCGACCTGGCGATTTCCTCCGGCTCCGCCTGTACCTCCGCCAGCCTGGAACCCAGCTATGTGCTGCGGGCCCTGGGCGTAAATGACGAAATGGCCCACAGCTCCCTGCGTTTCAGCTTCGGCCGCTTTACCAGCGAGCAGGATGTGGACACCGCGGCTGCGGAAGTGCGCCGGGCGGTGGAGAAGCTTCGCGAGTTGTCGCCTCTGTGGGATATGTACAAAGACGGCATCGATCTCAATACCATTGAATGGGCAGCTCATTAAGCGGAAAGTTTTAGGAGAAATAAATCATGGCCTATAGCGACAAAGTCATCGATCACTACGAGCGTCCCCGCAACGTCGGCCGTATGGACGAGGACGCGGGCAATGTGGGTACCGGAATGGTGGGCGCCCCCGCCTGTGGCGACGTAATGCGGCTGCAAATCCAGGTGAATGAAAACGGCGTGATCGAAGACGCGAAATTCAAGACCTACGGCTGCGGTTCCGCCATCGCCTCCAGCTCCCTGCTCACCGAGTGGGTCAAGGGCAAGACCATCGACGAGGCGGAGCAGATCAGGAACACTGCCATCGCCGAGGAACTGGCCCTGCCGCCGGTAAAGATTCACTGCTCGGTACTGGCGGAGGACGCCATCAAAGCGGCGGTGCGCAATATCCGTGAGAAGCGCGGCCAACTGACTGAAGGTAAGGAAGAAGCGACCGGCTAAGCAGTAAGGCCCAGGCGAAGCAGTAAGGGTATTGTTTATGGCTATCACCATGACCGAGGCGGCGCAGGCCCATGTCCGGCGCCAGCTCGCCAACCGCGGCAAGGGGATCGGCATCCGCGTCGGTGTGAGGACCGCGGGTTGTTCCGGCCTCGCCTATGTGCTCGAATTTGTCGATCAGGCGGAGCCGGAAGACGAAATGTTCGAACAGGGCGACGTAAAGCTGGTGGTGGACCCGAAGAGTCTCGCCTACCTGGATGGCACCGAGTTGGATTTCGTCAAGGAGGGGCTGAATGAGGGCTTTGTCTTCTCCAACCCTAATATGAAAAATGAGTGTGGTTGCGGCGAAAGCTTTCACGTTTGATTTCCCCCTCGCCGAAAAGAGGCCGGGTGCGCCGCGCACGCCGGCCTTTTTAATATTTTCGGGACTCGGGACTCGGGACCCGGGACCGCGGAGCTCCAGCTCCGCCTGTAGGAGCCTGCTTGCAGGCGAATGGATATGGCACTGAACCAGACCTATTTCGAAATATTCGGCCTCAAGCCCACATTCGAAATCGATCGCGCGGCCCTGGCCGAGCGCTATCGACAGCTGCAACGGGAGTTTCACCCGGACAAATATGCGGCCAAATCCGAGCGCGAACAGCTGCTGGCCATGCAATATGCGGCGCGGATCAACGAAGCGCACAGCACATTGCGCGACCCGGTGCAGCGCGCCGGCTACCTGCTGAAGCTGGCCGGGGTGGAAGTGAGCCCCGAGCAGACCACTGCCGACGCCGACTTCCTGATGAAGCAGATGGCGCTGCGCGAGCGGCTGGAGGAAGTGCGCGAGATGCGGGACCCGGCGGCGGCACTTGACGAACTGGGTGACGAGGTGCGCGACCTCTTCTCCGGCGAGCAGAAACATTTCGCCGAGGCTTTTGCCGACGGCGATCTGGAAGCGGGTAAAAATTCCCTGCTCAAGCTGCAGTTCTTATTCAAGCTGTGTCAGCAGCTTGAACGACTGGAAGAAGATTTACTGGATTGACCATGGCATTACTGCAGATTTCCGAACCCGGCCAGACCCCGGAACCCCACCAGCGCAAGCGCGCGGTGGGCATAGACCTGGGTACCACCAACTCGCTGGTGGCGACCGTGCGTAGCGGCGCTGCGGAGGCCATAGCGACGCAGGACGGCGGCGTAATACTGCCGTCGGTGGTGCACTATGCCGCGGACGGAATTACCGTGGGTGCCGCGGCGCGCGCCCGCGCCGGCGAGGATCCCTACAATACGCTGATTTCGATTAAGCGCCTGATGGGGCGCGGTATCGCCGATGTAAAGAGTTTCGGTGAGCAACTGCCCTACAAGTTTGTGGACAGTGATGGGGGCATGCCTGCGATAGAAACGGCGGCGGGCCCGGTCAACCCGGTGCAGGTGTCCGCGGAAATCCTCAAGACGCTTTACCAGCGCGGCTCCGCCGCGCTGGGCGGCGAACTGGACGGCGCAGTGATCACCGTGCCCGCCTATTTCGACGACGCCCAGCGCCAGGCCACCAAGGATGCCGCGCGGCTGGCGGGGCTGAATGTATTGCGCCTGCTCAATGAGCCCACCGCGGCGGCGGTTGCCTACGGCCTGGACAAGGGTGAGGAGGGGCTGATCGCGGTCTACGACCTGGGCGGCGGCACTTTTGATATTTCTATCCTGCGCCTGTCCCGGGGTGTCTTTGAGGTTATGGCCACCGGGGGCGACACGGCTCTGGGCGGCGACGACTTCGACCGCGCCATCGCCACCTGGGTGGCGGAACAGGCGGGGCTGGGCATGGACCTGGACGCAGCGGCCCAGCGCGCGCTGCTGGACAGCGCCTGTGCCGCAAAGGAGGCACTGGCGCAACAGCAGCAGGTGGAGCTCACCTACGGCGACTGGCGCGGAACCCTCGACCGCACCGGCATGGCGGAACTGCTGGACCCGCTGATCGACAAGACCCTGCGCGCCTGCCGGCGCGCGCTGCGCGACGCCGGCGTGAGCGCCGGGGAAGTGGGCGAGGTGGTGTTGGTGGGCGGCTCCACCCGCACCCTGCGGGTGCGCGAGCGGGTGGAAGAATTTTTCGGCCGCGCCCCCCACGCGGATATCGACCCGGACCAGGTGGTGGCCATAGGCGCCGCACTGCAGGCGGACGTACTGGTGGGCAACAAATCCCGGGACGACCTGCTGCTGCTCGATGTGATCCCGCTATCCCTGGGTATAGAAACCATGGGCGGGCTCACGGAGAAACTGATACCGCGCAATACCACCATTCCCGTGTCCAAGGCCCAGGAATTCACTACCTTCAGGGACGGCCAGACCGCCATGGCGATCCACGTGGTGCAGGGTGAACGCGAGCTGGTGAAGGACTGTCGCTCCCTGGCGCGCTTCGAATTGCGCGGCATACCGCCCATGGTGGCGGGCGCGGCGCATATCCGCGTGACTTTTCAGGTGGACGCCGACGGTCTGCTGTCGGTGGCCGCGATGGAAAAGAGCAGCGGCGTCAGCGCGGACGTCACCGTCAAACCCTCCTACGGACTGGAGGACGGCGATATCGCGCGTATGTTGCAGGATTCCTACGCGCACGCGGAGGAGGACATCGCCGCCCGCGCCCTGCGCGAGGCCCAGGTGGAGGCGGAGCGCGCCCTGGAGAGCCTGCTCGCGGCACTGCAGGAGAACGGCGCGGAACTGCTCAGTGAGCGCGAGCTGGACGAACTGGAACGGGCTGCCGAGGCGCTGCGCTTCGCCCACAACGGCGGCGACGCCGAGGAGATCCGCCGGCGCATCGAGGCGCTCAACCAGCTGTCCGAGCCCTTCGCCGCGCGGCGCATGGATGCCTCCATCAGGCGCGCCATGCAGGGCCACACGCTGGACGAATTTGATAAATAAGGGATCTACCGCGATCCCCGCTGTGGGGGCGAACATAAGGTTCGCCCCTACAGCTTGAGACCATAGCGAGTTAGCAACCTATGCCAAAAATCGTATTTTTGCCCCACGCCGAAATCTGCCCCGAGGGCAAGGTAGTGGAAGTGGAGAGCGGTGTCAGCGTCTGCGACGCGGCGCTGGAGCACGGTATCGAAATCGAGCACGCCTGCGAGAAATCCTGTGCCTGCACCACTTGCCACGTGATCGTGCGCGAAGGATTCGATTCCCTGGGCGAACCGGACGAACTGGAAGAGGACCTGCTGGACAAGGCCTGGGGCCTGGAGCCGGAATCCCGCCTCTCCTGCCAGGCCATGGTGGATGACGAGGACCTGGTGGTTGAAATTCCCAAGTACACTATCAACCAGGTTTCAGAAAAACACTGACGGGTTGGTCACAGCCCTGGGTGGAAAGAGGAGCCCGCGGAGGAAAAGAACAGTCATGCAGTGGACCGATATTCACGATATCGCCATCGAACTGGCGGAGGCGCACCCGAACGTGGACCCTATTGCGGTCAACTTTGTCGATTTGCGCAACTGGGTCATGGAATTGCCCGATTTTGAGGACGACCCGTCGCGTTGCGGGGAAAAGATCCTCGAGGCCATTCAGGCCGCCTGGATCGAGGAACTGGAGTAGTAACCCCTCTCGACCCTTGTAGAGGCGGTTCCCTGGGAACGCCGAGCTCCAGATCGGCACGCGGGCCCAGGCCCGCTATCGCGGCCATGGGCCGCTCCTACAGAAAAAGCCGATAGAGTACAAAAGCTGATCAATTACCCGTATAATCCGCCCGCCGCAAAGGGCGGCACAGGAATAGCACAGAAGAGCAACTGCGGTTGCTCTTTCTATATGTAACAAACACTAGACTGGAGAAAAACATGGCCCTGGAGCGCACTCTTTCCATCATCAAGCCGGATGCGGTTGCCAAGAATGTGATCGGCGAAATTGAAAGCCGTTTCGAAAAAGCCGGCCTGCGTATCGTCGCCATGAAAATGTTGCAGCTGTCCCGCGAGAAAGCCGAGGGCTTCTACGCCGAGCACAAAGAGCGTCCCTTCTTCAAAGACCTGGTGGACTTTATGACTTCCGGTCCGGTAGTGGTGCAGGTGTTGGAGGGCGACAATGCCATCATTGCCAACCGCGACCTGATGGGCGCCACCAACCCGAAGGAGGCGGCCCCGGGTACCATTCGCGCCGACTTCGCCCAGAGCATCGATGCCAACGCGGTGCACGGCTCCGATTCTGCAGAATCCGCCGCCCGCGAAGTGAGCTACTTTTTCGCGGACGACGAGATCTGTCCCCGCAGCTGATTTCCGGCGGTGCGCACGGCGCACCCTACGGTAGGGTGCGCCGTGCGCACCATTGACCCGTCGGCGAGTGCCGACAAGGTAAAATCCATGACCGATGTGCAAACTGCCAAAACGAACCTGCTGGGCCTGTCCCTGGACAAGCTCGCGGCTTTCTTCGAGTCTCTGGGCGAGAAGCGTTTTCGCGCGGTGCAGGTGCTGAAGTGGATTCACCAGAACGGCGTGGACGATTTCGCGCAGATGACCAACGTCAGCAAGGCGCTGCGTGAAAAGCTGGCCGGGATCGCCGAGATCAGCACTCCGGAGGTGCTGGGGCAGTGGGACTCCGCCGACGGCACCCGCAAGTGGCTGATTCGGGTATCCGGAGGCAGCGCAATCGAGACGGTCTATATCCCCGACGGCGACCGCGGCACTCTCTGCGTCTCTTCCCAGGTGGGTTGTTCCCTGGACTGCAGCTTCTGCGCCACCGGCAAGCAGGGTTTCAACCGCGACCTGACTGCGGCCGAGATCATCGGTCAGGTGTGGATCGCCTGTAAATCCTTCGGCCAGTTGCAACCCAAGGGTCCGAGGAAGGTGACCAATGTGGTGATGATGGGCATGGGCGAGCCTCTGCTCAACTTCGACAACGTGGTCGACGCCATGAACTTGATGATGGAGGACAACGCCTACGGCATCTCCAAGCGCCGGGTGACCCTGTCCACCTCCGGCGTGGTGCCGGCTCTGGACCGGTTGGCGGATGTGACCGACGTGAGCCTGGCCATCTCTCTGCACGCGCCCAACGACGAGCTGCGCAATCAACTGGTGCCCCTCAACAAGAAGTATCCGATCGCGGTGCTTCTCGACAGCGCCAAACGCTACATCGAGCGCATGCCGGACACCCACCGCAAGATCACCATTGAGTACACCATGATCCGCGAGGTCAACGACCGCCCGGAGCACGCCGAGCAACTGGCGGAACTGCTGCGCGATGTGCCGGTGAAGATAAATCTGATACCCTTCAACCCGTTCGAGTTGTCGGACTATCAGCGGGTCAGTAACAACGCTTTGCGACGCTTTCAACAGATTCTGTTGGACAAAGGCTTTACCGTAACCGTGCGCACTACCCGCGGCGACGATATCGCCGCGGCCTGCGGCCAACTGGCCGGCAGTGTCAACGATCGCACCCGCCGCTCCGAGCGCTACCGCAACGCCGGGCGGGTGACTTCCAGGGAGGGGGAATTACTGGCGGAGGAAAGGAGTCTGGAACAGCCGGTGCGAATCGTCGGCTGAGCGCCACTATAAAAAACACAGGTGATGTCGTGTTGGCGAAACTCTGTTCCCCGTCCCTGGCGGGATTGCTGCTCAGTGTGCTACTGGGCGGCTGCGTAACCACTGGAATGCCGCAGCGCCAGGAGATCGACCTGGACAAGGCGCTGCAGACCCACGTGCAACTGGGCCTGCGCTATCTGCAGAATGGTGGCCGCGAAGCTGCCCGCCGCCACTTCCTCGAAGCACTGAAACTGGGTAAAAGAAACCCCCAGGCCCACCACGGCCTGGCCCTGCTGTACCAGATGGACGGCGAGCTGGACGTGGCCGAATCCCACTTCAAGAAGGCCCTGCGCTACGGCGACGACTTCTCCATGGCCCGCACCAATTACGGCGCCTTCCTCTACCAGCAGGAGCGCTACGAAGATGCGCTGGAGCAATTCAAACGGGCCTCGGAGGATCTCACCTATGATCGGCGTTCCTATGCCCTGGCCAACTATGGCCGCACCGCGCTCAAACTGGGCGAGGTGGAGGGGGCAGAGAAGGCCTACACCCGCGCCCTGGCGCTGGACGCGAACCTGCCCCAGGCATTGCTGGAACTGGCTGAGCTGAAGTTCGATGCCGGCGAATACTCGCAGGCCAAGCGCTACCTGGACAGGTTCGCGAAAGGGAACCGCCAGGTCCCCCAATCCCTGTGGCTGGGCATTCGCATCGAGAAAGTCTTTGGCAATCGGGACAAGGAAAGGAGCTACGCTCTGGCGCTGAAAAACCTCTATCCCTATTCGGCGGAAGCGCTGAAATACAAAGAGATGATGGCCCATGACGGATAGCAGCTCCGATACTTTGAACCCGCCGGCGCGGGAGACCGACGCGGCGGAGGACCTGGACAATTCCCCCGGCAGCCAGCTCCGGCGCGCGCGCGAGCACGCCGGCTTGACCCTGGAAGAGTTGTCCCGCCGCCTGTGCATGACCCTGGGCAAACTGGAACTGCTCGAGCGGGATGAGTACGACCGCCTGCCCGGGGCTCTCTATGTGCGGGGCTATATCCGCAACGCCTGCAAGGAGCTGGGTATCGACGCCGAACCGGTGCTGGAGGCATTTTCCGGCTACAGCGCCGCGGAAGAGGAGAGTCGCGCCCTCCTGGACCACGTGCGCCGCGCACCGGTGATGGACAGCAAGCCCCAGCGCAGCCTGCGCGGTCTGGCGCTGTTGCCTCTGTTGTTGGTGGCCGGGGTCTTCTGGTGGTTGCACGGGCGCGAGCCGGCTCCGCCGGAGTTCTCCGCCGGCAATCAGCCCTTTGAGACCGAAGCGGCGCCGGAGACGGTGGAGGAGCCCGCCGTGGAAGCGGCGTCCACATTATTCGCAGTTGGGGAGGAGTCTCCGCAGGCCGATTCCCAGTCGGGAGAGTCGGCGGATAGCCAGCCGGTTGAGGCGCCTCGACCCGAGGTTGCCGCCAGTGAATCCGAGCCGGTCCCGGCCGCCGCTCCCGGTACCGGCAACGCCTCTCAGCTGGAACTGTATTTCGACGAGGAATCCTGGATCGAGGTGAGGGATGCCAGTGGGGCGGTGCTGTTGGCCAAGCTGAAGCCGGCGGGCAGCCAGGTGACCCTGGAGGGCCAGCCGCCGTTCGAACTGATGCTGGGCAACGCCAGCGGTACCCGGGTTCGCTACCGGGGTGAACCGGTCGCCAGCGACCCTCTCGGCGATCGCCGCACCCGCAAGCTCACAGTCGGCGAATAATCGGTATCCCCGAGTCGCAGCCTGCCCCGCTCGCCGGGCCCCTGTAGGTTTGCGCCCAATCTCTCTATAATTCCCCCCTCATTTTTCAGCATCTGAAACTGCCGGGTCAGTCTATGCAATTTGAATCCCCCATCGTTCGCCGCGTATCGCGCCAGATTATGGTGGGCGATGTACCCGTAGGGGGTGGCGCGCCAATCTCGGTGCAGAGCATGACCAACACCGATACCTGTGACGTGGCCGCCACCGTGGACCAGGTCCGGCGCCTGCAGGCGGCCGGCGCCGACATCGTGCGGGTGTCCGTGCCCAGCATGGATGCCGCTGAGGCCTTCGGCGAGATCAGGAAACAGGTGGACGTGCCGCTGGTGGCGGATATCCACTTCGACTACCGCATCGCCCTGCGCGTGGCGGAGCTGGGGGTGGACTGCCTGCGCATCAACCCCGGCAATATCGGCCGCGAGAAGCGTATCCGCGCAGTGGTGGACAAGGCCCGCGACCTGAACATCCCGATCCGCATCGGGGTCAATGCCGGCTCCCTGGAAAAGGACCTGCAGAAAAAATACGGCGAGCCCACCCCGGACGCGCTGGTGGAATCCGCCCTGCGCCATGTGGATATCCTCGACAGCCTGGATTTCCACAACTTCAAGGTGAGCGTCAAGGCATCCGACGTGTTTATGGCCACCGCCGCCTACCGCAAGCTGGCGCAGCAAATCGAGCAACCGCTGCACCTGGGCATCACCGAGGCCGGCGGCCTGCGCTCCGGCACGGTCAAATCCGCTATCGGCCTGGGCGCGCTGCTGCTGGACGGCATCGGCGATACGCTGAGAGTATCCCTGGCCGCCGACCCGGTGGAGGAAGTGAAGGTGGGCTGGGACCTGCTCAGGAGCCTGCGCCTGCGCACCAAGGGGATCAACTTTATCGCCTGTCCCAGCTGCTCGCGGCAGAATTTTGACGTGGTGAAAACCATGAATGAACTGGAGACGCGCCTTGAAGACATCACCACGCCGCTGGATGTGGCGGTGATCGGCTGCATCGTCAATGGCCCCGGCGAAGCAAAGGAAGCGGATATCGGCCTCGCCGGCGGAACCCCCAGCCACGCCATCTATGTGGACGGCCAGCCAAACCGCAAGTTTACGAATGAAAACCTGGTCGACGACCTGGAGCGCCTGATCCGGGAGAAGGCCGCGGCGAAGGCGGAGCGGGAAGCGGATATTATCGCGAAGGCATAATTCTCGGGACTCGGGACTCGGGACTCGGGACTCGGGACTCGGAAAAGAATACGAAAATCAGATGCGAAGGCCCCGATGCCGGGAGCCATTTGCGAAACGTTTGCCGATGAGGCTGTTGAGCAAATGGCTACCGGTAGCGGGGCCGCCCAGGCTCTGCTTACAGGTTACCCAGGACCCGATCGCGGCCATGGGCTGCTCCGGCCGCTCCAGGCATTTCACGGCGTCTTCGGCCCTACAAAAAGTGCAGAAATTTTAGATAAGAGTTTAAGGAACACCGTTGAAACAACTTCGCGCAATACGCGGCATGAATGACCTGCTGCCGGGCCAGTCGCCCGCCTGGCAGTACGTGGAATCAACCCTCAGCGAACTCTTTGCCCGCTACGGCTACAGCGAGATCCGCACCCCGTTGCTGGAGGCCACCCAGCTGTTCAGCCGCGCGGTGGGGGAGTCCACGGATATCGTGGAAAAAGAGATGTACACCTTCGACGACAAGAGCGGCGACAGCGTCACCCTGCGTCCCGAAGGTACCGCCGGCACCGTGCGCGCGGCCATCCAGAACAACCTGCTCACCTCTCCCCAGCGGCTCTGGTATACCGGCCCGATGTTCCGCTACGAGCGCCCGCAGAAGGGTCGCCTGCGCCAGTTCCACCAGTTCGGCGTGGAGGTGTTCGGCATCGAGGGCCCGGATATCGACGCGGAAATCCTGGTGATGACCGCCCGCCTGTGGCGCCAGTTGGGCGTCGCCGATCAGGTGAAGCTGCAGCTGAACTCCCTGGGCAGTTCCGCCAGCCGCGCCGCCTACCGGGAGGCATTGGTGGAGTATCTCACCGCCCATCGGGAACGGCTGGATGAGGACAGCCAGCGGCGCCTGGAGCGCAATCCCCTGCGCATTCTCGACAGCAAAAATGCCCAGACCCAGGAACTGCTGGCGGATGCCCCCTGTCTACTGGACTTTCTCGACAGCGAATCCGCGGCTCACTTCGCCAGCCTGCGCGAAATGCTCGATGCCGCCGGCGTCGCCTACGAGATCAACCCGCGGCTGGTGCGCGGTCTCGATTACTATGGCAAAACAGTTTTCGAGTGGGTGACCGACAGTCTCGGTGCCCAGGGCACCGTCTGTGCCGGCGGCCGCTACGACAGCCTGGTGGAGCAGATGGGCGGCAAGCCCACCCCGGCAGTGGGCTTCGGCCTGGGGGTGGAGCGGCTGGTGCTGCTGCTGGAGACCCTGGATGTGCTGCCGGACACACTGGAACAACAGGTGGATGCCTACCTGGTGGCGGTAGGTGAGGTACAATCGGCCGCTTTGGCCGCCGCGGAACGGCTGCGCGACGAACTGCCCTGGCTGCGCCTGCAGACTCACTGCGGTGGCGGCAGCTTCAAGAGCCAGATGAAAAAGGCCGACAGAAGCAACGCCGACTTCGCGCTGATTATCGGCGAGGACGAGGCGGCTGCCGGCCAGGTGACGGTGAAATACCTGCGCTCCGATGAACCGCAGCAGACCGTGGCGCTCGCCGAGCTGCCCGCATTGTTGCGGGGTTGAAAAGAAAATATGTAGGAGATGTAATAAAGCGGCGAGCCAAGATCTAGCTCAGTAGGAGGTCAGTCCCCTAAACTGGTTGAGTTTTGAAACACAAGGTCGCTAAGCGCCTTAAACCAGAAGGGGACTGACATGAATAACTGTGGCATTGATCTGGCGAGCAAATCAAGCAGCATCTGCATTATCGATCCAAAGGGTAAGGTTCTGCGGGAAGTGGAAGTACCCACCGAGACGGGGGACTTCGCCAAGGCGCTGAGCGGTTTTGGGCCCCTGCAGGTGATTCTGGAGGCCAGTCCGCTGGCGGAGATGGCTGCCCGGATCGTCGAGGAACTGGGGCATGAGCCGGTGATTATCGACGCCCGGCTGGCCAAGAACCTGATGAAGGCAAAGAAGAAGACCGACCGGCGGGACGCCCGCACGCTGGCAGATATAGGGCGCAGTGGCTGGTTCAGCCCGGTGCACCGCAAGAGCGCGGAAGCGCGGGAGCTGCGCAGTCTTAGCAAGGCGCGTCAAACGCTAGTCAAGACTCGCCAGGGCACGGTGAACACGATCCGCGGCCTACTGCGGGCTCAGGGCATCCGCCTGGGCAAGGTGGGCAACGGCGAGTTTGAGAAGGTTGTCCAGGAGGTGGTACGGCGGGAGGTTCCGGGCCTGGAAGGAGCGATGGAGAACCTGCTGACGCTCTGGAAGACAGCTAAGGAAGCGGAGAAGCAGTTGACCAAAGAGATCGAGGCACGCAGTAAGGCGGACGACGTGACCCAGAGAATGCAGAGCGTACCCGGCGTAGGTCCGATGATCAGCGTACTGTATCGCGCCACCATAGACGACCCCGGCCGTTTTCAACGGGGGGAAGAAGTGGCGGACTACCTGGGGTTGGCGCCGAGTATCAGTCAGTCAGGGGAGACGGAGTACCGGGGCCGGATCACCAAGGAGGGAGACAACCAACTGCGGTGGCACCTGGTGGAAGGCGCCCATGTCTTACTGACCAAGGGCAAGGACTGCGCCCTGAAACGGTGGGGCTTGGCTTTGGAGACGCGTAAGGGCAGCGCCAAGGCCAAAGTCGCGGTGGCGCGCAAGCTGGCGATCCTGCTGTGGCGACTGTGGAAACAGGGCGAAAGCTTCCAGGCTTTCCCGAAAGCCGCCTGATAAGCAAAAGGCAGTAGCGAGGTTCCGCTGAGCCCGACAGCGCAGAGGAAAACGGGTTAAACAGGGAGTAGCTGAAAGGCTGTTACTGAGTTCGGTCGCGCAGACCACGAGAGCCGCTTGGGGCGGTATTGCGAAGCGATATTGACCCCGCGTAGGAGATGACAGGCTGCGCGCTCCGATTACATCTTGTCGGCGCCAAAGGCGACCACGTAGAGAAGCCTGAAACTCAGTAACAGCTGTCCAGTGCAAAAACCAGATTAGTGGTTGACTTCAGGGGCCGCTCCTACAAGAACCCGATTCCAATAAAAATAACGGAAAAAACCATGCGCGCATTCGTCACCGGCGGCACCGGCTTCCTCGGTGCCAACCTGATCGAACAGCTGCTCGCCGACGGCTGGCAGGTAATCGCCATGCACCGCCGCGGTTCCAATACCAATCGGCTGCAACAACAGGGCGTGGAACTGGTGGAGGCCTCGCTCGCGGATGTCGATTCCCTGCGCATCGCCATGCCGGAAAACCCCGATGCGGTATTCCACCTGGCCGCCAATACCAACTTATGGCGCGGCGGCAATGCGCAGCAGTGGCGGGACAACGTGGAGGGCTCGGCCAATATCGCCCGTGTGGCGCGGGAGACCTTCGCCCGGAGTAAAACCGCCGGCCGCCTGATCGCCACCAGCTCCATCGGTGCCTACGGCTACCAGAGCGGCCGCATCGACGAGCGGAGCCCCAAGCTGGCGGACGATCCGCGCCACGGCTACCTGTATACCAAGAAGCGCGCCGAGGAAGCGGTGCGCGCGGAAATCGAACGGGGGCTGGACGCGGTATTCCTGAACCCCTGCGCCATCGTCGGCAAGTACGACACCAGCAGCTGGGCGCAGACCTTTTTTCTGATGGAAAAAGACCAGCTGCCCGGCGTGCCCCCAGGTAAGGGCTCTTTCTGTTATGTGGGCTCGGTCGCACGGGCGCATATCGACGCCTTCCACAAAGGCCGCTGCGGGGAAAACTATATCCTCGCGGGCCGGGACGCCAGCTTCCTGGAATTCTTCGGCAGGATCGCCGCGCTGCTGGGCAAGCCGGCGCCGAAGCGGGCCATGCCGGCGTTTGTAATTCATGCCGTGGGGTGGTTCTCCGACCTCTGGTCGATCGCCAGCGGATGCGAACCGGTGATCACCCGGGAAAAGGCCGCGATGGTCACCAAACGCGTGGTGGCCAGCAGCGATAAAGCGGTACGCGAACTGGGCTACCAAACCGACACCGACCTGGATACCATGCTGCGGGAGTGTTACGACTGGCTGGTGGAACAAAAACTGTTGAAGGCGTCGGCATGAATCGCGGAAATATCGTTTTTATCCTGGTGACGGTGCTACTGGTCCTGCAACTGATCCAGCACTACTTCCTCTCCGGTGGGCAGTAGCCTTTGTAGGAGCGGCCCATGGCCGCGATCAAACTTGCTTCGTAGTGCATACCTATCGCGGCCATGGGCCGCTCCTACAGGGAGTAAATAAATTTATGACGGAAAAACGCTGCAGCTGGTGCCTTTCCACCCCGCTCTACCAGCAATACCACGACGAGGAGTGGGGCCGCCCGGTCACCGACGACGGAACCCTGTTGAGCAAGGCGCTGAAAAAGGCCAGCTCCAGCTTCGTCGGCTCCACTATTATGTACGCGCATATGCAGGCCACCGGCATGGTCAACGATCACCTGGTGAGCTGCCCGGCACACCAGCTCTGTGTAGACGAGGCCGTCGCGAAAAATTTGTTATAAACCTGCGAAATCGACAGGGGGAACCGGAATGGATTGGAACGCACTGCTGGAGGAATACTGGCCGCTGGTCGGTATCATAGCGTTGAAAATCATCTGGGCTCTGCTCGCCCTGGCGGCCACTGTGGTGGCCGCCAAGCTGGCGCGCCGCGGGGTGCGGCGGCTTTCCCGCCACCTGGACGCCACCCTGATCCCGGTGCTCAGCAACATTGCCGTGTGGGCGGTGTACATCGTCGGCCTGCTGGTGGTGCTGGATATCTTCGGGGCCAACACCACCAGCCTGATCGCCCTGCTCGGCGCCGCCGGCCTGGCGGTGGGCCTGGCTCTCAAGGACACCCTGCAGAATATTGCCGCCGGTTTTATCATCCTGGGCCTGCGCCCCTTTCGCGTGGGGGACACCATCCAGTTCGGCGACACCCTGGGCACGGTGCGCGAAGTGGGCCTGTTCACCACCGAGCTGGACACGGTGGACGGCCTGTATGTCTCGGCTCCCAACGGCTTTATCTGGGGTCAGCCGCTCACCAACTTCAGCCGCAACACCACCCGCCGCATGGAAATCGTGGCGAGCATCGCCTACGGCGACAGTGTCGAAACCGGCATGGGTGTGCTGCGCCGGCTGGTGGAGCAGGAGCCGCGCATCCTCGACGACCCGGAGCCCACCTACGCGGTGAAGGCGCTGGCGGACAGCGCGGTCAACCTGCAGCTGCGCGCCTGGACCTACACCGGCGACTACTGGGGCGTCTACTGGTCCCTGATGGAAAAGCTTAAACCGGCCCTGGAGGCCGAGGGCCTGAGCATCCCCTTCCCCCAGCGCGCGCTGCACATCATCGGTGGTTCCGGGCAGCTCCAATAGCCGTCCATTTCCGTCGGCTCGGCGCAACCGCGTCGGAGGCCGGGCCCCGCGCAATCGACTCTCCCGCGGTTTCGTGTCAAAGTACCGCGGTTTTTACTGTGTGCACAAAATAACCGAGGCAAGACGATGCGAATCACGCAAACCAGCCCCCTGATCCCCACACTGTTGGCCCTCGCCATCCTCGGCGGATGCCAGCGCGAGGAGAGCACCCAGGCCGATATCAGTGCCCAGTCGGTGCAGGACGCCGCTACGGAAACCACCACCGCCGTCGACCCGGCTGCTGAGACGGCGCGCCTGACCGAGTGGCTCGATGAGCGCTACGAAGAGCAGCTGCAGTTCAGCCCCACCCAGCTCAGCTACCTGGGCCGCAAGGAGCTGTACGACCAGATCGACGATATGAGCGAGGCCGCCGAGGCGCGCAAGCTGGCCTGGCAGGCGAAGACCGTCGAAGAGCTGAAGAAGAACTTCGACTACGGGAAACTGACCCCAGAGGGCAAAACCTCTTACGATATCTGGGTCTACCAGTACGAACAGGCCAAGGCCGCCGAGCCGTTCAAGCGCCACGGCTATATCTTCGAGCAGATGGGCGGCGCCCAGTCGCAGCTGCCCAACTTCCTGCTCAACTTCCACAAGGTGGATAACGCCTCCGATATGGAAGCCTATATCGCCCGTATCGGCGGCATCTCCCGCGCCATCGGCCAATTGCTGGAGCGCGCCAAGCTGAGTGCCAAAGAGGGCATACGTCCGCCGCGCTTCGCCTACGAGGGCGCCATCGACCAGTCCACCAAACTGATCGCCGGCGCGCCGTTCAATGACGGCGAAGACGCCCCCCTGTGGGCCGGCGCCAAGGAGAAGATCGCCGCGCTGCTGGAAGCCGGCGAGATAGACCAGAAACAGGCCGACGCGTTGACCGCGCAGGCGCGCAAGGCCCTGGAAACCCAATTCCTGCCCGCCTACCAGGAGCTGATCGGCTGGCTGGAGGCGGATATGCAGAAGGCTTCCGAGGAGCCCCAGGGCGCCAGCAGCCTGCCCGACGGCAAGGCCTACTACAACCAGAGGCTGGCCGAGACCACCACCACCGAACTGACCGCCGACGAGATCCACCAGATCGGCCTCAAGGAAGTGGCGCGCATCCGCAGCGAGATGGAAGCCATCAAAAAGCAGGTGGAATTCGAGGGCAGCCTGCAGGACTTTTTCGAATTCGTGCGCGAGGATGATCGGTTCTACTACCCCGACACCGACGAGGGCCGCCAGGGCTACCTGGAGGACTCAGAAGCATTCCTCAGCAACATCGGCAAGAACCTGCCAGACTACTTCGGCCTGCTGCCCAAGGCGGACCTGATCGTCAAGCGCGTGGAAGCCTTCCGCGAGCAGCCCGGCGGTGCCCAGCACTACTACCCCGGCACTCCGGACGGATCGCGCCCCGGCATTTACTACGCGCACCTGGCCGACATGAGCGCCTACTCCACCACCGATATGGAGACCGTCGCCTACCACGAGGGCAACCCCGGCCACCATATGCAGATTTCCATCGCGCAGGAGCTGGAGGACATTCCGCAATTCCGCACCCAGGCCCACTTCACCGTCTACGTGGAAGGCTGGGCGCTCTACGCGGAGAAGCTCTCCCGGGAAATGGGCGCGTATGAGGACCCCTACAACCTCTTCGGCCACCTGACCGCGGAAATGTGGCGGGCCATCCGACTGGTGGTGGACACCGGTATGCACGCCAAGGGCTGGACCGAAGAACAGGCGGTGCAGTACTTCCTGGAAAACTCCTCCATCCCGGAAACCGCCGTGCGCTCCGAAGTGCGCCGCTACCTGGTATGGCCCAGCCAGGCCACCGCCTACAAGATCGGCATGCTGAAAATCATGGAACTGCGCAAGCAGGCCGAGGAGCAGCTGGGCGACAAGTTCGATATCCGCGGCTTCCACGACACCGTTCTCGGCGGCGGCGCCCTGCCCGTGCCGGTGCTGGAAAGCCGGGTAGCCCGTTGGGTGGAAGAGGTCAAGAACGCTTAATCCAGAAGTCCCCTTACCTCCCCTCTCCCGCTTGCGGGAGAGGGGTCGGGGGAGAGGGAAACCAGCCAAGGGCTGCGCGCCTGAAGACAACTTTTACCCACACCCATACCGCCCACGGTTTCCGCTGTGGCTCACTCCCTTCCGCTATTATCCGCTGCCACAATAAACAGCGCTTACTTCGCGCATATCGCCTGCCGATAGAGTTTCTGTTCCCGTGTGATATCGTACTCACCGGGGTGACGATGCAAATTCTCAACCGAATGGCACTTAGTTAAGCTCCGAGCTGCTCCTGCCCCTGAGGATTGCGCTGTAGGAGCCTGCTTGCAGGCGAACATTCCCGGTGCCTTGCCAGCGACCTCAATTCGCCTGCAAGCAGGCTCCTACAGGGGGATTCCGCTTAACTCAGTGCCATTCAATTCTCAACCAGCTGCTCAGCGCAGCCGTTTGTATCGCGTCGGCCGCCCCGCTGAGAGCCGCAGCCCCCCCGATGGTAAGGTACCGGTTATATTGAGTGAAGGAATTCGAAAATGCGCAAATGTACAAGCTGTAACAGCGGCGTGCTGAAGCCTCATTTCCTGGATGAGCTGTTCCGCGCCCATATCTGCTCCGCCTGCGGCGGCAACTGGATTCTGATTGAGGATTACGTGGCCTGGAAGGAGCACAACCCGCAGCACACCTTTCCCAGTGACCTGGATTTCGCGCAGGTGGATGTGGCGGACTCCAGGAAGGCGCTGCTTTGTCCGGTTTCCGGTGCAATCATGCAGAAATTTCGCATCTCCTCCCGCAGCGACCGCCGCGTAGACTACAGCCCCGCCGTCGGAGGCCTATGGCTGGACAAGGGTGAATGGGAACTGCTGAAAAGCGAAGGCCTGGCCGGCTCCCTCAACGCCGTAGTCACCCACCAGTGGCAGCAAAAGGTACGACAGGAGAGCGCCCGCGGAACCTTCTCGGAAATCTACCGGCAGAAGTTCGGAGAAGAGGTCTATGAAAAAATCAAGGACTTGCGCGCCTGGCTACAGGCGCAGCCGCAAAAGGCCGACCTGCGCGCCTATCTGCTGGCGGAAGACCCCTACTCCGCCGAAAAATAGCCCGGTTTCCGGGAAAGTCTTTCACACACAATTTCTAGAGTTGCCATAAATTCTGGTGCTGTTATGAGTGAGATCAATATCAGGCAGGTTGCCAAAACCGATGTGCCGACAATCTGCTCAATCTACAACCACTATGTGCTGAACTCGACCGTCACCTTCGAAGAATCGGAAGTCGCCGTCCCGGAAATGGAAGAGCGTACTTCTGAGATTGAGCATTCCGGCCTTCCCTGGCTGGTGGCAGAACATTCCGGGGAGGTTTTAGGTTACGCCTACGCCTCAAAGTGGAAGGGGCGATGTGCCTACCGATTCTCGGTGGAGACTACGGTTTATCTCGCCCCGGGAGCCGGGGGGAAGGGCATCGGAAGCCTGTTGTATCAAGCGCTGTTCGATGCGCTGGCAGAAAAGGGATTACATTCTGTTATCGGTGGGGTCGCGCTGCCAAACCCGGCGAGCGTCGCGCTGCATGAGAAGCTCGGTATGGAGAAGATTGCCCACTTCAGGGAAGTCGGATTCAAGTTCGGCCAATGGATTGATGTGGGCTACTGGCAAAAGATTCTGAACGGTTCCTGATAATTTGTTCCATAGAATCGATCCGGCGAGTGTCCGAAAGAACACTTTTTGAATCTTTAAACAAGTTAGGAAGAGAATTGGAAGCTGATATCTACCAGGCACCTGAGGCCGATTTGCAGCAGGAAGAAGCGGTCAGCAATGAGTTCTATGTCGTTTCAAAGTCCAAATTTTTGATTCTCTATGTCACGACTTGTGGGCTCTATGAGGTTTATTGGTTCTACAGGAACTGGAGTCTTTACAAGCAAGCTAACAATGTAAATATGTGGCCGGTTATGCGGGCAATATTTTCTGTCTTTTTTGCTCATTCCCTGTTCCGGAATATCGACATCCGGGTTGAATACTCGAAAACCGGATACAAATGGTCTCCGGAAATGATGGCGGGAATCTATGTAATCTTATCGATAGCGGGAATCATTGCCGGATGGGTTTCTACGAGCGTCCCTGAATATTCAATTTTGGATTTTGTCAGCTTGATAACCTTCCCTATGACGATCTGGGTATTATATAAGGCGCAGACGGCAATAAATATTGCCTGTGATGATCCAGAGGGTGAAAGCAACGCACAGTTGGCTCCGGCCAACTACCTGTGGATAGCCATTGGTTTGGCGTTTTGGGCACTTGTCGGATTTGGCCTCTATGAAGCTTTTGTAGGAGCCTCGTTATAGAGTTTTATCCTATGGCCAGATCGGGCAGTCTGATACCTGCTCCCGAAGATGGTGACCACTACCGGGTCTTCGGCCTCCTGGTAATCCGCGGCGCATTCGACCCGCGCCCGCTGGCGGAGGAGTCAATCGGCGCCGATGAGCGGGGCGGCGGCCTGCGCCGGCAGTGGCGGCTCGATTTCCTCCTCGATCCCGCCACTGCTGAGGCGGAGCGCCATACCCGCGCCTATTTCGCAGACATCTATCCCGCGGACTGGAACGGCGGCTACGACGTGGACCGCTACCCCAGCTACGGCCCGGATTGGCGTCGCTCCGGGCCCAGGGCCGCGCAGCGGTTGGAAGAACTGGGCGTCTACAGGCTGGCGGATGCGCAGGAGGCCTATAGCCGCTCCAGGCAGTGAGCCGGTTTTTGCCCAGGGCGCTTCCGCACCGGTAAACTGCCACCCGATCTGCAAAATTCAAGGAGCCCGCCTGTGAACCGTTTGAAGTGGCTGATCGCCATCGTCATCGCACTCTTCCAATTCTCCGCAGCGGCCGCTATGGCCGAGCCGGTTGCCACCGATATTGTGGTGCGCGCCAAAGCCAGGGACGCCAAATTTATCGGCTCCTCCATCGGCGGCGCACTGGTGCGTATCCGCGACGCGGACAGCGGCGCCCTGCTCGCGGAGGGATTGACCGAGGGCAGCACCGGCAATACCGATAAAATCATGCGCCAGCCCCACAGTCGCTACGGTTCCATCGCCGAGGGCGCGGCCGCTTTCAAGGCCACCCTGGAGATCGACGAACCGGTATTTCTCACCGTGGAGGTGGTGGCGCCGGCGATCAAGCGGCAGGCGCGGGTGCTCTCGCAGACCCAGACCTGGCTGGTGCCCGGCAAGCCGATCGACGGCGACGGCCTGATCGTCGAGGTCCCCGGTATGGTGGTGGATCTGCTCAGCCCGCAGACCCATCAAGTGGTACCGGCTTCGGACAGCCCGTTTGAAATCAAGGCCAACGTGGTGATGATGTGCGGCTGCGCGCTGACCCCGGACGGCCTCTGGGATGGCAGCAAAATGGAGGTGGCGGCGATAGTGCGCAAGGACGGCGAGCTTTACAAAACGGTGCCGCTGAAGATACAGGACACCAGTACCTTCAGCGCACCGCTGGAGGCGAAATTACCGGGCGTCTACCAGTTGCTGGTCTACGCCTACGATCCCAGGACCGGAAACACCGGCGTCGACCAGACCAGTTTTATCGTCCAATAAGTTATTGCCATGAGCGCATCGTCCGCAGGGTATTGCCCGGCAGTACTCTGCGCCGGCAAAAAATTCCCGGCTGCCGCGGCGATGCGGACGACTACGGGATTTATTCCCCGGCGTGACTTTTCCCCGGACCCGCTTGACTTGGCGGGCCGAAAGCGTTGGAATAATACGCCTGTAAATTGACTGGTGCGATTTATATCTTTCATTGCGGCATCCGCCGCAAATTGCCTCCGGTGACTCGCTCACCGTTCAAACAAAGTGGCCTCGACCGTCGAGGTTGCGGCCTTTCTAACAGCGGTAAACACAATACTCGCGCCCCTGGCGTTCGCGAAGCTCGCGCAGTAGGGCCCTGTGCTGCCGTTTTAGTAATTAAAAATTTCCGTAACTACTCTCCCTCTCCCGCTTGCGGGGGAGGGGCCGGGGGAGGTGGCGCTGACCGGCTCCCCCTCTCCCCCAAAGGGGGTACGTAGTTACAAATCTTCAACAATTACAGGAGGAGTCATGCATACACAAGATGATCTGTACCCTTCCCGGTTGGGTGGCAGGGAACAAATCATCCCCAGACAGGACCCGGTGGTCTACGGCGGAGAGCCTTCGGAAAGCGGGGCGTCGCTGGAGCGGGAACAGTTGGACCACTACGAAAAAAACGGCTACCTGGTTCTGCCCGGCTATATGCCGGAAATGGTGGAACCGCTGCTGGCGGAAATCGAACAACTGCGCGGAAAATTGCGCGGATGCGAGGAGTTGGTGTGCGAGCCGGAGAGCGACGAGCTTCGCACTATCTTCAATCCCTGCGGTTTCAGCGGGCACATCGAACGCTTTTTCCGTCACCCGAAAATCCTGCCGCTGGTGCGCCAGTTGCTGGGATCGGATGTGTATCTGATGCAATCCCGGGTCAACAACAAACCCGCCTTCACCGGTCGTTCCTTCGCCTGGCACTCGGACTTCGAGACCTGGCATGTGGAGGACGGCATGCCCAGGATGCGCGCCCTCACCGCCTGGATCATGCTCAGCGAGAACCACCAGCACAACGGCCCGCTGTATGTGATCCCCGGCTCCCACAAGCTCTATGTTTCCTGCTGCGGCAGAACCGTCGAGGACAATTACAAATCCTCCCTGCGCCGGCAGGTGCTGGGCGTACCCAGGCCGGAGACCATGCGCGAGGTTCTGCGGGACCGGGAGGTACACGCGATTACCGGTGTGCCGGGCACCCTGGTGATCCACGAGTGCAACCTGCTGCACGGCTCGCCGGACAACATTTCCAACGACCCGCGCAAGGTGCTGATGTGCGTGTACAACAGCGTGGAAAACAAACCGGTGGCACCCTTCGGCGGCCTCAAGCCGCGCCCGGGTTTTCTCAGCAGCCGGGATTACAGCCCGGCGAGCCTGGCGGCCGCCTGAGCCACAGTGTCTTTGTAGGAGCGGCGACCGCCAGGGATGGCGGGGTGCCGCCCAGCGGAATGCCGCCCAGCGGAAATGCATATTTTGCAGGGGCAAAAATCTGCCCATGGCCGCGATTGGAGTTCAGGGTTGGCTGAAAGCCGGATCGCGGCCATGGGCCGCTTCTCTAAAGCGGCCCCTGAAGTCAACCACTAATCTGGTTTTTGCACTGGACAGCTGTTACTGAGTTTCAGGCTTCTCTACGTGGTCGCCTTTGGCGCCGACAAGATGTAATCGGAGCGCGCA
>NZ_JBOFOC010000020.1:0-26692 GCF_051659245.1 Microbulbifer sp. | reverse complement strand
GCGCTGGAATACCGGCGACGCTTGGTGGGTGTCTTCTCTGGGATGATGTCAGTCATAGTAGGTGTCCACTTGTTGATAGGTGGACACCTAAACTACAGCCCCTGGCCGTGGTGGGAAGATGAGTTCACCGGACGCTTACTTTTATTCAACAGTTGGCCTTGCTCTTTAGAAATTCGATTATTTTCTTTGGGTTTCAGCTGGCTACGTGGCGACAGCCAACTGAAATCCGATCTCGGTTCATGTTTGAAGCTAGCTTTCCCGCGGACAGTGCCTGTCCGGGAAATGTTTGATCATTTGTTATTCTGCCCTGTTTCAGATAGCGCTGTGTCGGTGGCAGGTAAAAGCCGCTGAGTACGCCATTCCGACGACACCGATAGCGGCGATTCTTGTGCTGCTGTATGTCGCCTCGGCCATGACCCTGTGGACCATGGCGGTGTATCTGCGGGCGGCCTGGCCGGCGCTGATGAGCGACGAGAGCAGTAGTAAGTCCTGAGTTTTATGCCGCTGGTCGTGCTCCTGCGTCGGGGCGACTGAGTGGCCGGCCATTCTGGTGTCTTGTGGAAACTGTGCGCCATAGAAAAAGAGGCGCCCCGGAGCGCAGGTTAGCCGCTGCTTCCCTCAATTCTGAGCGGGTACATCCTCCCACCACAAGGCTCCTCAGCGCAGAGAAACAGGGTCTGTCCCTTCCCGAAGTCTTCCCGTAATTGGCGGATAAGAGCCTTTGCCGCGATATCATCTTCGGCATTGATTGGCTTCTGGTTCTCTCTGCCACATTCCATGCATGCCCAGGTGATTGTCGCCATGGTGTTAAAACCCCTTTCGCTGTGTATTGCGACAGCCGCGCTGGCTGTTACTTCGAGTATAGGAGTTGGTGGTATTCATTACATTGCCGGCCAGTTGGTCGAGATTGTCGATAACCTATTGATTTATAGGGAATTGTTTACCCCTGGGCGGACTTGAGCCTACCGCCTTGGTGTCGATCTAAGTTTAGGGCTATAATTAGCCCTAGATATCGGTCTAGTCAGTGAAGGTATGTATCATGTTGCAGAAAGTCATGTGTGGCTACACCACACCGATCAGCAAGTTTAAGTCCAATCCCAATGCAGCTCTCGCGGAAGCGGAGGGTGATGCCATTGCCATATCATCTAATAACCAAATACAGTTCTACGCCGTCCCTGCGGCGCTATTCGAGGAAATGACGATGTTTTGCGAGTATGCACAGAGGGGAACCACAGAACTAAAAAGCATCCCGGCAAGTTTTACTGCCGAAGGGCTGAACATGGATGAAATCACTTCCGCTATGGCAACAAAAGCAAGCAATGGAACAAATGGAGATTATGAGGAATGGCCGTAAAGAACCTGCGCATTCCCTCCGCGAGAGGGGAAGACAAGACTCTGGAAATTTGTGAATTTGACGAAAAAGAAGCGGCGCCTACGGTCGGAAGCTTTCAGCTTGGCGCGGGCGATATGAAGAAAGCTTCGGAGAAAATGGCTAAGTCGCTGACAAAGAAAAAGGAAACTGAAGGGTGGTAAGGATATTCACACACCGCGATTTGAAAGATACTCTAGGGGAGCAAAAGACCAAGGCCCTGGTTACGGATTTCAGGGCTTACAAGGAGGGAAAGGGGCTGCCCATTACATTCGGGCGGGACGTCCCCTACAATTTCACACATAACCGTTCGTATCTTGAGCTACAGCATTTGCATTTTAAGGAGAAGGGGTTTCCACTCAAGCTGGTACAGTTTAGGCGAACCAGCGGATATGTCCTGGTCTATTGCCCCGGCTTCTTTGACCGGAACACTTACTTATTGATTGCAATAATCAAGCATTGGGATCGAGACAAGCCCGATGACGTATCTGGCACCGACAGGGACGCGGGCTTGATGGACGCTCTGGAGAAGATCGCCGAAGGTTTTCGGGAAAAGTTCTGATATTAGTTCTGACATACTTCGAATGGGGAGTGGTGCCCGGGGCCGGACTTGAACCGGCACGGCCGTGAGGCCGGGAGATTTTAAGTCTCCTGTGTCTACCGATTCCACCACCCGGGCGGGGAGGTGTGCGAGGGGGATTGGTGATACCCAATGTCTGGGTCGGGCCCCTCGCTGGTCGCCGGACTTAACAGAGGCAAGTCGGCGGCGGTGAAAATGGAGGCTAGGGTCGGAATCGAACCGGCGTACACGGAGTTGCAGTCCGCTGCATGACCACTCTGCCACCTAGCCATAAAGTCGAGTTTTTTGCTTTCGTTCTGCCGGTTCGACTCACCGGCGCTTTCTATTGGCCGCGGGCGCTGGAGTCGCAGTCCGCTGCATGACCACTCTGCCACCTAGCCTTGTATCCCGCTCTGGGCAGGAGTGAAAACGCTGCGGATTCTATCCGATCAAGACGAAAAATCCCAGCATTTTCTGATACTTACGCGCGGCTTGGCGCGTAGGAAGGCGCTATTCTAGGGGCTGGCGGGGATTAGTCAAGCGGGTACTTCCTGTCCAGTGCGGGAAATGGGGGGCGCCCCTTCTGTCTTCTCCAGAGGAGGGTATGGGGAGGTCCGGGAATTCCTCTGCGGAGGCTCGATATCGCTGGATGGTTGCTTTTTATACAAGGAGCTGGCTTTTAATAACTTTTTGCACTAGTTGTGCCAAACCTATTTCCAATCGATCTAAATCGTCGTCTTGCCAGACTGGAAATTTTTCGGGTCTGTTCGATACTTTCTTTAGCTGGCTAGCACAACCTCCCCCCAAAACGTGTTTAGTAATGCCGGCAGGGCATGAACTAGGTATGCCCGCTGTGTTGTAAGGATGAAATCCTCCAAGTTTCACTCCTAATGGTCTTGGCCCTGACGCTCTCCCCCCCATCGTCAGGGCTTTTTTTTGCCTGCCTGCTCCATCTTCCCCAGTTTCTCCGGGGCCAGGGTCTTTACTCTTGTGCCTGCCGCCTTCTCCGCAAGTTGTGTGAACCGTTTCAGGGAGACTTCGCCGCGCTGTTCCGCCAGGCCCTGTGCCACGTCGTCGAGACTGGCCTTGTTGTCGCTGGCGGTGCGGATTTCCCGGTCCAGTTCGCGCATGATGCCCACGGCCCGGGCGGTAATTGGCCCGAAGGAGCGCTTGACCAGCAGTGAGGGGGCTTTCTCTCCCCAGCGGGCGAGTTTTTCCATGGCTTCGTCGTAGCGACGCTGGCTGATACCCCCGGAGCGCCGCAGGATTTCCAGCGAGTAGTACTCCGCGAGGCCCTCCACGATCCAGTCGCTCTGCCCATCGCCGCGGATGCCGGTGGCCACGTGGACCAGTTCGTGGATCACGCTGCTGGTTCGATTGCCGCTGATCAGCGGGCGGTCGGCGTGCATGTACAGGGAGCGGGTGCCGGACAGGCCGCCGCGCCACATGGGGTCCCCGGCACTGACTACCAGAAGATGGTCCGGAAACTCCGGGAAGATTTTCTTGAGTTCGGGCAGATTCCAGCTGAGGAAGGCGAGGGTATCCTGGCGGTGGATGTCCTCGCCCAGCGGGGCGGCCACCATTGTATTGATACCGGCGATAGTATCCTGGCGGCTGCCGATACGGCCGGCGATCATCCAGCCTTTGGGGCGGATAAAGCGGCGGCCGGGGTCGATCAGTTTGTAGTGGCCGGCGTCGCCCTTGTCGTAGGGGAGGGCTGAGGACCAGCCCTCCGGCAGGTCCAGTTGCAGCCGGGCGCGGGAGCGCAGGCCGGCGGCGGCAGTGGCCGCTATCGGCGGAACCAGTTTGTCGCTGCGCAGTATTGCCCAGTCCTCGGTAATGCGGGAGTCGTAGCGGTGCCGGCCCTTTTTCTTGTCGATCTCGAACTGGTAGCTGAGGGTCGCCTTGGGGCCGCCCGGCTGCCATATGGCCCGGTCGTCGGTCAGTTCCAGCGGTTGTTCGCTATGCACGTCGCTGTAGCGGCCGGATTTCAGGTTCAGCGACAGCTCCCGCGGCAATTCGTCGCCCTCCAGTTCTATCTGCACTTCCGCCAGGCCGGTATCCGGGTCTATACCGACGCGGTACAGGAGGTCGTAGGTCTTGGCCAGAGCGCTCAGGGGAAGCAGAAAGACAAGGAACAGGGCGAAAATTCTTGGAAGCATGGGGGCGCCGTAGCCAGTGAGCTTGAAACCGTTGGACAGCGCGAAAGGGTAACGGTGCCGCGCCGAGGCTTTCAAGTGACTTGAATCCCGAAGGAGTCCCGGGTTCTGAAATTGTGAAGGGGATAAAGACGTAGAAGGGAAAATGGTCGGTGAGAGAGGATTCGAACCTCCGACCCCTTCCTCCCGAAGGAAGTGCGCTACCAGGCTGCGCTACTCACCGACTGCAGTGCTTCATCAGCGAAGCGGGCGGCATTATAACAGCCGCACGGCGGCTGTAAACCACTGATTTAAGGGGGGTTCCGTTAGCGTTTGTCGACCTGCCGAATCAGGCCCTCCTGGGCTGTGGAGGCCACCAGCACACCGTCGCGGGTGAAGATCTGTCCGCGGCAGAAACCCCGGGCGCCGCTGGCGGAGGGACTGTCGGTCACATACAGCAGCCAGTCGTCGGCGCGGAAGTCGCGGTGGAACCACATGGCGTGGTCCAGGCTTGCGGGCATCAGGTGCCGGTCGAACAGGGAGATGGGGTGGGGCTGCAGGCTGGTGCCGAGCAGCGCCATATCCGAGGCATAGCAGAGGGCGCAGCGGTGCTCCACCGGGTTGTCGGACATCTCTCCCTCGGCGCGCAGCCAGAACATGCAGCGGGCCTCGTGTGCTTCGGTGCTGAAATAGCTATAGGGGTCCACCGGGCGGAAGTCGATCATATAGCGGCGCTGGTCGTTCTGCGGTGTGCCCAGGCCGCCTTCTTCCGCCAACTGCTGGGTGTTCTTCAGGGTTTCCGGTTCGGGGATGCCGATGGTGGGCATATCACTCTGGTGGTCGAAACCGGGTTCGCGGATCTGGAAGGAGGCGGACATATTGAAAATCGCCCGGCCTTTCTGCCGCGCCACCACCCGCCGGGTGGTAAAGCTACCGCCGTCGCGGATCGGGTCCACGTCGTAGATCACTGGCATTTCACTGCTGCCCGGGCGCAGGAAGTAGGCGTGCAGAGAGTGGGGCAGGCGGTCCTGCACGGTGCGGGTTGCAGCCGTCAATGCCTGTCCCAGCACCTGGCCGCCGAACAGCACCTTGCGGTAGTTTTCCACGTGCTGGCGGCTGCGAAACAGATTGCTGTCCAGTTGTTCGACGTCGAGTAGCTTGCTCAGCTTTTCCAACATGGGCGATACTGCCTGTCATCTGTTAACGAGTGAGTTCCGATAGTGTGGAGTAGGCCACGGGCCGATTCCATCGCGGGATAATAGCAACAGTTGGCGCAATGACCATTACCGAATTTATCAAGACCGATGTCAAAGCGGCGCTGCACGCGCGGAGACGGCTGCCTTTCAAACTTACCCTGGGGGCTATGTCCAGCCACTACGGCGTCAGCCTGACCCCGGTGCGCCACGCCGTCGATGAACTGGTAGAGGAGGGGGTGATCCGGCGCAAGGAGAACGGGCGGCTGGAGCTGGTGCCGGGCGCGCTGAAAGGGCAGGCGGTGGCGACGCCGCAGCCCGAGTCGCCGGATCAGAAACTGGATGAGCAGATCCGCCAGGATGTGATTGCGCGCAGTCTCCAGCAGGACACCGAATACCTGCGCGAGCAGGCCACAGCGGAAAAGTACGGGGCCGGGCGCACGGTGGTACGGCAGGTTTTCTCCCGCCTGGCGGGCGCGGGCCTGATCGAGCATGTGCCCCGCTGTGGCTGGCGGGTGCGCGCCTTCAGTGAGCAGGACATGCTCGACTACCTGGAGATTCGCGAAATGCTCGAACTGAAAGCGCTGGACCTGGCCCGGGACAAGTTCGACGAAGGCGAGCTGCGCCAATTGCTCAAGGCCAACCGGCCGGGACAGGGCAAAGGCCGTTCGCTGCTGGATTTTGACCTGCACGAGTGCTGGATAGACCGTTGCGATAACCGCTATATCCGCGAATTTTTTGCCCGCTACAGTCCTTTTTACAACGCCCTGTTCAACTACGCGGTCATCGATGAAGAGGTGAAGCGGGAAATGGCCCGGGAGCACTGCGAAATTATCGAGTGCCTGCTGGAGCGGGACTGGAAGGGCGCACGTCAGGCACTGTCCCACCATATCCGTGAGCAGCGCGGCGCGGTGTCGCGGATGATTGATTACCTGAATAACGGGAAAATGGCTTCCTGACGGAACGACGTCTCTGTAATTGTGGTCGTAGGGTGCGCCGTGCGCACCGGAAGATTTCGGAGTTCCGCACCGGCTCTGGAGCGGTGTGCACGGTACACCCTACGGTAGCTGTCAAATCAATCCGCCAATGCCGTAAACGAAGGGATCTTCAGGCTCCAGCACCAATTTGGCCTCGGCACTGATATAGGCACTGCCGGTGATTGTCGGAATCAGCTGCCCACTTTGCAGGCGTACCCGCCCCTCGAAAACGCTGCCGATAATGCTCTCCTGACGCCACACCTCGCCCTCTTTTAGCAAGCCGTCGGCGTGGAGGCCGGCGAGTTTTGCGCTGGTGCCGGTGCCGCAGGGAGAGCGATCGTAGGCCTTGCCGGGGCAGAGCACGAAGTTGCGGCTGTCCGCCTGCGCGGTATCCGACGGCGGGCCGAAGAGTTCGATATGATCGATCTCGCCGCCGTTCCCGCCGCGGATTCCGGCCCGTTCCAACGCCTGGCGAATGTGCCAGCAGTAGTCGGTCAGCCGGTCGGTATTGTCCGCCTGCAAAACCTGGCCGTGTTCGGAGACCAGGAAAAACCAGTTGCCACCCCAGGCGATATCCCCGCGAACTTCGCCGATCCCGTCCACCTCCACCGACACCGCTTTGCGGTAGCGATAACTGGGCACATTGTCGATGCTTACCCGGTTGTTGTTGTGCAGGGTGAAGGAGACCCGGCCCACCGGGGTTTCCAGGCGGTGTTCGCCGGGACCGATGAGGCCGCGGCGCGCCAGGGTCACCGCCAGGCCGATGGTGCCGTGGCCGCACATGCCCAGGTAGCCGACGTTGTTGAAGAAGATCACCCCGGCCGCGCAGTCCCTGTCCACCGGTTCGCAGAGCAGGGCGCCGACCCAGACATCGGAGCCCCGGGGCTCGCGCACGACGGCGGCGCGCAGGTGGTCGTAGTGATCGCGAAAGCGTTCCAGCCTTTCCATCATGGAACCGTTGCCCAGGTCCGGGCCGCCGGAGACGATTACCCGGGTGGGTTCGCCGCCGGTGTGGGAGTCGATAACCTCGATACTGTGCACGGTGAATTTCTCCAACTGATAATTTTTACTGCCGAACCCTGCTGCTTAATTGATCTCCGGACGCGTGGCGATGGCCTTGCGAATCATTCCCAATACTTCCTCGCGCTCTTCCCCGCTCACCGGCAGGCGCGGGTTGCGACACAGCTCGCTGCCGTAGCCGCATTCCTGCACCGCCAGCTTGATGTACTGGACCAGCTTGGGCTTGGTATCCAGGTGGAGCAGGGGGGTGTACCAGCGGTAGACCTTGCGCGCCTCTTCATAGTTGCCGTTGGTGGCCAGGTCCCAGAGCAGGCGGTTTTCCCCGGGGAAGGCGTTCACCAGGCCGGAGATCCAGCCGTGGGCGCCCAGCGCGACGCTCTCCAGGGCCAGGTCGTCCACGCCGCAGAAGAGGATAAAGTCGTCGTCCACCAGGTTGGCGATATCGGTCAGGCGGCGGGGATCATCGGAAGACTCCTTCACCGCGACGATATTGGGCACTCCGGCCAGTTCGGCCACGGTTTCCGCGGAGATGTCCACGCCGTAGCAGGCGGGGTTGTTGTAGATCATCACCGGCAGGTCGGTGGCTTCAGCCACCGCGCGGATATGTGCCGTTACTTCAGCGCTGTCGGCTTTATAGGACATGGGCGGCAGTACCATCAGGCCGTCGACGCCGGCTTCCCGGGCGGAGCGGGCAAAGGCACAGGCACCGGTGGTGGTGTATTCGGCCACGCCGGTGAGTACCGGGACCCGTCCGGCCACCTGTTTCACGGTCGCGCTCAGCACTTCCAGCTTTTCTTCGACGCTCAGCGAGCAGTTCTCTCCCACCGTGCCCAGCATCACCAGGCCGTTGATGCCGGCGTTGAGCATCACTTCCAGGTGTTCCATGGTCGCGGGGATGTTCAGGCTCTCGTCGGCATTGAATTGGGTGGTGGCTGCGGGGAAAACGCCGCTCCAGTTGGTTTGCATAGTACTTCCTCGTGGGATCAAGAAATCGCTTCAGCTTTAATTGTTATTGTGTACAATAAATAAGGTTTGCAAAGACTGTCAACAACATTAACGCCGCCTGGCCGTCTGACGGAGAAAAAATGAATCTGGACCTGCTTTACCGCGAACATATTGCCGAACTGAACACCCGCAGCGCCAAGGCCCTGGAGAACTGCGGCTACGACCGGCTGCTGATCCACGCCGGTGCCACGAGGATGCCGTTCCTGGACGACAACGGCTACCCCTTCCGCGCCAATCCGCATTTCAAGCAGTGGCTACCGCTGCTGGAGCACCCCTGTTCAGTACTGGTGATTTCCGTCGGGGACAGGCCGCGGCTGATCTATTTCCAGCCGCGGGACTATTGGCACAAGCCGCCGGCGGACCCGGAGGGCTATTGGGTAGAGCACTTCGATATCGTGTTGGCCACCTCGCCGGAGGAGGTCTCCGCGGCCCTGCCGACGGACCAGGAGCGCTGTGCCTATATCGGCGAGGACCCGCAACTGTTGGGCGGATTCCGCGCGGAACAGATCAATCCGCCGCAACTGATCGCCGAGCTGCACTACCGGCGTGCCTATAAAACCGATTACGAGATCGAGTGCCTGCGTCGGGCCAATCGTGTGGCCGCACGTGGCCACACTGCCGCGCGGGAGGTGTTTTTCGGCGGCGGTACTGAGCTGGATATCCACCACGCCTACCTGGGCGGCGCCGAGATTCTGGAGTGCGAGTTGCCCTATGCCAATATCGTGGCGGTCAATCAACACGGCTCAGTACTGCACTACCACGGTGCCGATCGTGAGCTCTTGCGATCCGAAGACATCCACTCGCTGGTGATCGATGCCGGTGCAGGATACCGGGGTTACGCCAGCGATATCACCCGCAGCTACGCCTACCGCGACGGTGAATACGCCGAACTGGTGGAAGCTGTGGAGGCGGTGCAGCGGGTGTTGGTCGGTGAGGTGCGCGTGGGCGTGGACTTTGCGGAGTTGCACTGGCGGGCGCACTTGTATCTGGCGCAGCTGCTGTCCCGTTTTGAATTTGTACCGCTGGAACCCGAGGATATTGTCGCGCGGGGTATCAGCCGGTCCTTCTTTCCCTGCGGCCTGGGACACTTTATCGGCCTGCAGGTGCACGATGTGGGCGGCTACCTGAAAAATCCCGCCGGCGAGGAATATCCCCGCGATCCCAAGGCGCCTTTCCTGCGCCTGGTGCGCAAAGTGGAGGAGCGCCAGGCGTTTACCATTGAGCCGGGGATTTATTTCAGCGACATGCTGTTGGAAGAGCTCGCGCAGGGTTCAAATACCAACTGCGTAAACTGGGGGAAAGTGGATGAATTTCGCCGCTACGGCGGCGTACGTGTGGAGGATTGCCTGGTTGTCCATGCAGATGGAGTAGAAAACCAGAGTCGGGACGCCTTTCGCGCAATCGACGAGTGGGAGATGTGAAGAACGTGAAGTCGAAACCCCGGTGATCGGCGTCGGCGTAATCGGCACCGCCATTGCCGAACAGTTGCGGGGCCGGAGAGACAGGGTGTCGCTGGTGGGCCGTCCCACTGAGCCCGCTAGCATGCCACCCTGGCTGAAGTGCTTCGCGCGGGCCTCTGCCCGCCGTGAGATGAGCGCAACTATCCACTGATCCGCAGCGCGGGAAGGGGACACGCTGCGCTGAATCACTACAGGGGAGCCGGACCCCAATGGCACTAAGTTAAGCGCAATTGGCCCGATGTAGGGTGGATAAGCGAAGCGCATCCACCACTCCAGCAGCCGGCTTCTGGTGGATGCGCTCCGCTTATCCACCCTACAAAAATGCCCGGCCCCCTTAACTTAGCGGCATTCGAGCCGGACCCCAATGGCACTAAGTTAGCCCTCTGTGGGAGCCTGCCCCGCAGGCGAAACGGCGTCGCTACCAGCGCCGCACAAATCGCCTGCAGGGCAGGCTCCCACATTGTCGGGCCCGTATCAGAGGCACAGCAGCCGTTAACTTAGCGACATTCGAGCGGACCCGATCCCAATTCCCCTTGGGGGCTTATTTCAGATATGATACAACGTATCGAATCTGGGCTCGAACGGGTGCGTGAGTCATCTGTGCGCGCTTATCGCCGTTTTTCTCTCAACAGGGGATGTTTATGCTGAAGGTCAGTAATCTCTGCAAGTCCTACCAGGAACAGCCTGTCGTCAAGGGGGTTTCCTTTTCAATCGATGCCGGAGAAGTCTTTTGCCTGCTGGGCTCCAACGGTGCGGGTAAGACCACCACGGTAAAGATGTTGCTGGGGCTGCTTCCCGCAACGAGTGGCGAGGCCCTGCTGGGCGATGCTCCGGCGGGTGATGAAAACCTGCTGGAACCGACCTCATCCAGCCGCCGCCATGTCATGTATATCCCGGAAAACGTCAGCCTCTACGATGACTTGGATGCGGTCGAGAATATTGAGTACCTGGCGGCCGTCTCGGCGCTTCATCTCGACCGCGCGGCTATCACCGAGGCACTGGTGAGGGTGGGGCTGAGCGCCGCCGATCATCGCAAGCATCTGGGCCAGTTTTCCAAAGGCATGCGCCAGAAAGTGGTAATCGCCTTTGCGCTGCTGAAAAACGCCCGATTGGTCTTGATGGACGAGCCCACCTCCGGCCTCGATCCGGTTGCCACCCGGGATTTTATCGAAGTGGTGAAGGCGTTGAGGGCCAATCGTTGCGCGGTGATGATGGTGACCCACGACCTGCAGTGCGCGCACCTGTTGGCTGATCGTATCGGCGTAATGCGCGGGGGTGAATTGAAGGCCGTATTCCCCACGGCGGATATTCATCTGGAAGATGTGGAACGCATTTACTTCGGCGAGCAGCGGGGGCCGGTCAGCGGCCAACCCGCCCTGGCGGGGGTTTGAGATGCAGGTGAAATCGCTTGCCCGCCTCTGTACTGCGCCGAATACGCCGCTGGACGGCCGTAACGGCAGTCTCTCCGTGATCCGGAAGTTTTAGTCATGATCAGAGCGATCTTTAAACGCGAACTGGTGCGGCAGTGGCGCAGCCGCACCTTGCGAATTCTCCTGCCCCTCAGCCTGGTGCTGGCGGCTGCGGTGGCCGGTGTCCACTGGCATCAGCAAAAGGCGTTTTTCGCCACCCAAAGTCACTGGCAGGGGGTGAACGACGAATTGTGGCGGACTCAGCCCGATCGCCACCCGCACCGGGTGACCCACTACGGCAGCCTGGCGTTTCGCTTCAACTCGCCGCTGAGCTTTCTCGACGCCGGCGTCAATCCTTACGTGGGCAATGTGCTGTTCCTGGAATCGCACCGGCAGAACAGCAGCGGTTTACGCCAGTTTACGGTGAGCGCCCGCGAGTTGGGATTGGGCTATCTGTCGGTGGCCACCCTGGTGCTGGTACTGTGGCCGTTGGTGCTGATCGCGCTGGCTCACGGCGCGGTGAGCGATGAGCGCGGCAACGGCAATTTCAACCTGCTGCTCAGCCTGGGCGTCAAGCCGGTGCAGTTCCTTATCGGCCAGGGACTGGTTTTCCTGTTCCTCAGCGCTATCTATCTGGCGTTCCTCGCGGTGATGGCCGGCGCCTTCGTGCTCGCCTCGCCGGCGGCGGATACCGACGTGTGGCTGCGCCTGGCGCTCAGCCTGCTGGCCTATCTCGGCTATTGGGTGGTATGGATCGCGGCCATCCTGCTGGTTTCCTACCACTGCCGTTCCAGTTCCCGCAGCCTGCTGTTCGCCCTGGGATTGTGGTTGCTGTGGGTGGTGGTTATCCCCCGCGCGCTGACCACGGTGACTGAATTGGTCTATCCGGCGCCCTCACGGGCGGTCTTTGATATCCAGGTGGAGAACGCAATTGCCCGGATCGGGGATTCCCACGATCCCGACGATCCCTACTTCAACGATTTTCGCGAAAGCGTCCTCGCCCGGTACGGCGTCGAGCGGGTAGAGGACCTGCCCGTCAACTGGCGTGGCGTTGTCATGCAGGAGGGCGAGCGCATTGGCACAGTGGTATTCGACGAGCACTACCGGCGGCTTACCGACACCTACCGGCGGCAGGACAGGTTGTACGACTGGCTTTCCGTGACCTCTCCCTATGCCCTGATGGCCCGGCTTTCTTTTGCGATCACCGGCAATGACGCGGAAAGTTACTACGATTTCGAGCGTCAGGCGGAGGCTTACCGTTTCGACCTGATCACCAGGCTCAACGATCTCCAGACCAGGAAGCTCGATTACGGGACCGACGGGCAAACCCGGCTCAGCAGCAGCCACTGGGAAGCATTCGCACCCTTTGAACACCGGCGCCGGACCTTGTCCGTGCCGCCGCAGCGGCTGGCCTTGCTGGCAGTAGCGGTTTTGTTGTGGGCGGTGGCAGCGGTCGCCGGTTTTCGCAGGAGGGCATCATGAATCTGGTGAAGCTTGAAACACTGGTCTTTTTCCGCTCGACGGTTACCCGTGCGCTGTTGGTTTTTTATGGGCTGCTGTGCCTGCTGGCCATTTTTGCCGGCCACCAGGCTCTGAAACAGTCTGCCGCCGACTTCGCGGTTGCCGAGCAGCGCTTCGGGCAGCAGCGCGCCCACTGGTCGGAAGCACTGGATGGAAGTGCCGACCCGGCATACATCGCGGGCCAGGCGGCTTACTACACATTTATGCCCACCTGGCACCAGCCGACTGCATGGAACGGCCTGTTCCCCGGCCAGCGGGCCGACTACAACAACACCATGCGCGTGCGCCTGCTCGCCATTCAGGGGCAGATGAACGACAGCGCCCTGCAGAATTATCAGCACGCTCCGTCCGGGCGCCTGGATCTGGGTTTTATCTGGGTTTACCTGCTGCCGCTGCTGATCGGCGTGCTCGCGGTCAATATCGTCGCCGACGACCAGCAGGCGCGGCGCTGGCCGCTGATCGCGGCGTCCGTGCCGTCGCCGGGCAAACTGATTTTCATCCGCCTGGCGGTGCGCTTCGCCACCCTGTTCGCACTGAACGTCGCTGTGCTGGGCCTTGCCTGCCTGCTTTTGGGGATCGCCGACCTCGCCGGTTTCGGTGTGGTCACTGCTCTGCTGCTGTTGTACCAGTTGTTCTGGTTCGCGTTGGTGGCCTGGTTGATCAGCTTCAACAGGAATCGACGCCAGAACCTGGTTTACTACAGCGCCCTGTGGATTACTCTGGCGTTCCTGGTCCCCGGGATTTCCTACCTGGCCCGCCTGGATAGCCAGGAACTGGGGCTGGCCATCGGTGCCCAGGTGGAACAACGGGAATCCATAAACAGCAGCTGGGATAAAGACAAGCAGGCGGCGTTCGATGCCTACCTCTCCGAGCATCCCGAGTGGGCGGATACCGCGCCCCTGCCCGAGGGATTTCACTGGAAATGGTACTATGCCATGCAGCAGTACAGTGACGACACGGTGGCCCACGAGGTGGAAGCCTACCGGGAAAAGCGGCTGGAACAATACCGGGCCGGGCTGAACTGGAGTTGGTCGTCGCCCGTCACAGGCCTGCAACTGGCGTTACAGCGCCTGGCCGACACGGACGCGCTCGCCTATCAGGATTATCTGGACCAGATCGTGTCTTATCATGGCCAGTTGCAACACTTCTATTTTCCTTTCCTGTTTTTCGACAACCAGCCAACGGACGGGATCGACCTGGCCGCTCTGCCGCGGTTCAGCTACAGCCTGACGGGCGCCGGAGCCGTGATGATTCAGGTGATGGCAACCTTGCTGTTATTGGTTGCGCTGCTGCTGATCGCCGCCTGGCGAAAACTGCGTATGCTGCGATAGGCAAGCGATAAACCCCTGGTGAGAGGGGCGAGCCGTAAGCCCCCGGTAAACGGAATCCCCTGTAGGAGCCTGCTTGCAGGCGAATGGTGCCGGCATCTGGACCCTGTGCTTGGCGCTACACCTATGCTTTCTATCTGGCCCCGGCCCCGCCATCCATGGCGGGTCGCCAAACCGCGCACAAAGCGATGCTTTGTATACGCGCGGCTTGGCCCTGCAAGCAGGCTCCTACAGGGGGATTCCGCTTAACTTAGTGCCATTGGGATCAGAACTGAAAGACAACCGGCAAACCCAACGTCTCGGCAAAGGTGTCGGCAATCAGCTGGTAGCCGGCATCGTTGGCGTGGATATCGCCGAGTTCGCACATCCAGGTGAACTGGCAGATGCGTACCACGTTAGTCGGCATCACCCGACCGCGATAAATGGTGGGCTGCTGGTTGAGGGTTTCGAAGGCGTCGCCGATATGGGCGACGCGCACGCCCTGAGCGGTGTAGATGCTCGCCTCCAGTAGATTGAAGCTGGTGACCGCGAGAGACGTCAGCTCCGCCTGCAACCGGCCTTCCTCTCCCAGCAGCCAGTGGGCGAGAAAGGGATCGTAATAGGTCATTGCGGCGATCTTTGTCTCCGGCTCAGCGGCCCGGCGCAAGGCGTACAGGATTGGTGGCAGTTCTGCGCTGACAGTGGCGGCCTGATCAACCAGGCAGGTGGTATCGGGAGCGTCGATTTCGCAGCCGCTGAAATGGTCAGCGCCGATATTGAGAGTGACCGCCATCACCTGGCCGGGGTGGGTCAGCAGGAACTGTACGGCCGCGTCGAGCTGCGAAACAGCGCCGGGGTAGGTGCATCGGGAACCGATGCCGTAGATCATCGAGGAGGTGGTTTCGCCACTGCAGCCGAGGTTGACCAGTTCCACATCGGGCCCGAAATGTGACAGCAGGCGCTCCGCGTAGCCGTCCCCGACAATCTGCCCCCCCTCGCCGTCGGGCTGTTCGCCGGCGGCCAGGGAGTCGCCCAGGGCCAAGTAGTAGAAAGGGGCGCCAGACGGAGCAAGTTCGGTGGTATCGACGGCGGCGGCGAGCGAACTGCAGAAAATCAGGGCGGCGGTAAAAAGGCCGGGTATAACAAGGTTTTTATTCTTGAACATGCCATGCTCCTTGCGTGGCCGGCGAAAAGTCGCGGTGGAAAAGTGGCCGCGGTGGCCGGCTGACTTGCCTTATAGCATATCCCGGGATAAATGCACTCGGCCAGTGATCATCGAAAGGGCGATTCACTCCCGCGGTGGCTCAACTTGCGGGTGGGAATTCCCACATCGCAGTATCCGGTTGGCATCGGGTTTGCCTGCGGGCCCAAGCTCCGGTTGGCCCCTCCAATGTTGATATTGAGTCCAATAACAACGTTGTCGAGATTGAAGTGTCGCAACGGCCATCAGATGGCGGTGATTGCTTCGGCGGGAGCCAAGGTGGTTCGAAAGGACGAATTTCCCGGATTTACTTTTCCAAGTTGCGTGAATTGCCTATCATTCATGAATGGATAGTCAATTTCAGTCCCCAAATTTAACGGCAGCCAAGGTCGGGAGTATGGATAAGGCAAAAGAGAAGGTTCAGCGTTTCCGCGCGCGGGAGCAACGTATCCTGGATGCGGCGCTGGAGCTGTTGCTGGAACACGGCGAAGAAAAGGTCACCGTGGAGCAGATTGCCGAGCGGGTGGATATCGGCAAGGGCACCATCTACAAGCATTTCATTTCAAAAACAGAGATTTACATGCGCTTGTTAATGGACTACGAGAAGTCCCTTACCGAGCGCTTGAAATCCGCCGTGGCCACCGCGGAGCAGGGAGATATCACTGCGCCGGCGCGGGCCTACTTCGAGTCGCGCATGGCGGACCCGGCCAAGGACCGCCTGTTCCAGCGCCTGGAGGAGAAGATCATCGCTCTCAACCAGGCGCCGGAGATGATTGAGGAATTGCACGCCATCCGCAATTCCAACGCCTCGGCCCTGAATCGGGTGTTCGAGCGGCGGATGGAGCAGGGCGTGTTGAAAAAAGTGCCTCCCTACTTCTATTACTCCACCTACTGGGCCCTGGTGCAGGGGGCCGTGGAGTTGTACCACTCCAAGTCCTTCGCCGATGTGATCGAGGATATGGAGGGGCTGATGGAGTTCATCATGGATGTGGGGGTGCATATCGGCGATATCTCCGGCCGTCGCGGGCAGGAGGAAAAGCGCGCCGAGGGCGGCAGCGCGGGTTCATCGTTTGGCTGAACCGCTGTTCGACCAACTGCAGCAGCTGCAGCAGGAGTTTCGCGGCCACCCGCCGGTACACAAGTGGCACCCGGATCTCTGCGGCGATATGGACCTGGTGATCCGGCGCGACGGCCGCTGGATCCACGAGGGCACCGAGATCTGCCGGCAGCCGCTGGTGAGGCTGTTCGCCAGCATCCTCAAGCGCGAAGGTGATGATTATTTTTTGGTCACCCCGGTGGAAAAGATGCGCATCCGCGTGGAGGACGTCCCCTTTATTGCCAGCCAGGTGGCCAGGGGCGAGGAGGGCGGGCGCCAGCGGCTGCTCTTTACCACCAATACCGGCGACATAGTGCCGCTGGATAGCGGCCGCGGCTGGCAACTCAAACCGTTTGGCCGGCCACCCCAGCCGATTCCCTATATAGAAGTGCGCGACGGCCTGCAGGCGCGGGTTTCCCGCGAGGTTTTCTACCAACTGGTGGATTGGGCCGAGGAGCGGGCCGGGCAGAGCGGCGGGCAACTGTGGCTCAAAAGCGACGGTGAACAGTTCCTGCTCGGAAGCTATTGAAGCGCGAAAACTTCCCGTCCCCCCCTGTAGGAGCCTGCTTGCAGGCGATTGTCCCCGGCTTATCCATAGTCCCCGACTTCTCTCCCCGCCTCTAGGCTTCGCTTGCAAGCAGGTCCCGCATGAGACGGCTGGCCCGGATGCTGCCCTGCGGACTCATTATCAGATTTGTGTTTTTTCTCGCCGTATTGCCCACCTTTTAAACCGTCACTGAAACCTATTTGCAATAAAAATATAATCAATCCGTTTTCGCGCAAGAGTATTGCAATTTTTTCCGCAAAACTTCCCTAAAGTAACGTTTCCGCAACATTCCCTTCCTACACTCCCCCGCGTCCGAATCGCCAAGGCGAACACAAGAATCACGGTTCAGGGCTAACTGAAGATCCGTTTTTAAGTTCAGGACGCACAGCTGAAGCATAAAAATAGATTTTTAGCTGCCCGCTATTCAAAACTTCCGTTAGGGGGAATGTATGAAGCGAACAAACAACAAGCTGCTGCTGGCAGCTGCAATCGCCGCTCTGCTGGCCGGTTGTGACAGCGGCGGTATCGATATCGAGCCGACAACTGTAGACAACTCCGTTGATAATTCCACTGGCAATGGTGGTGACGGTGGCAACGACAACAACCCCTGCGCTTCCTATGAGAAGGGCGGCCAAGTCAGGCAAGGTTCTTTTGATGGTACGCACTGTACTTATCCCGCCAGTTTCGTCGATTCGGGCAACCCTCTGACCGAGGATCTGTTCATTCCCGCCCTCGAGAATGACGGTGTGCACATTTTTGAAGGCAGTCTGTTCGTCGGTGAGAACTTCGACGACGATGCCACCATGGCGGCAGCCGGCATTGTCGAAGGCGGCGATGGTACCAAGCTCACCATCGAGGCCGGCTCCACCATCGCCTTCCCGGACAACACCAAGTTCGCCGTGATCAACCGCGGCTCACAGATGTTCGCTGTCGGTAGCGAAGGTGCCCCGATCACCTTCACTTCTACTTCTGATGCAGTAGATCATACTGTTGCGTTCGATGACGTTCAGCAGTGGGGCGGCCTGGTGATCAATGGCTTCGGTGTGACCAACAAGTGCGCCTACACCGGCAATCTGGACGACGGCACTCTAGCGCTGGATGGAGAATGTCACGTGCTGGCCGAAGGCGCCGCCGGTAAAGACCAGTCCAACTACGGTGGCAACAACAACGAGGACAACTCCGGCCAGTTGGAATACTTCATCGTCAAGCACACGGGTGCGCAAGTTGCCAACGGCGACGAGCTGAACGGCATCACCTTCAGTGCAGTGGGTAGCGGAACCATCGTCAAAAACCTGCAGGCGTATTCAACTTACGACGACGGTATCGAAATGTTCGGCGGCGCCGTCAGTTTTGAAAACTACGTTGGCCTGTATGTGCGCGACGATTCCATCGATATCGACGAGGGCTGGCGCGGTTCCATCACCAATGCCCTGGTTATCCAGGCGGAGGCCGATGGCAACCACTGCATCGAGTCCGATGGTATCGGCTCTTACGGGAAAGAAGGTGAGCAGCCTGGAGTGATTGATGCAGGCATCAACAGCCGCCCGAAAATCGACGGCCTGACCTGCATCATCTCCGCCCAGGCGGGAGGCACACACGATCCGGGTGCCGGCTGGCGCTTCCGCGAGGGCATCTTCCCGCAGGTTACCAACTCCATGGTCGTGGCCTCCTTCAGCGCTGACGAGAACGGTGCCGAAGGCAGCAACTACTGCCTACGTGTGGAGAGCGAAGAAACCCGCACCGAAGCCGAAGCTACCGACTCAGCCATTCAGCTGGAGTCTGTGCTCTTCGCCTGTGAGGATCGCACCAGGACCGATATGGACGACAATGGCACTCCGGATGACGACAGCGACGATACTCCGTTGATGGATGTGGAAGCCTGGGTAGCGGCAAGCGGCAGTGTCTTTGCCGATATCACTGGTGAGGTGGATCCGACTGCAAATGCCAGCACCCAACTGCAGATCCTGGAGGGCACCCCGCCCTACTTCTCCATCGATACGGATAGCATGATGGTGAACGGCGCAGCGATTGCTATCAGCCCGGTAGCCGGTGCCACCGACGAGTCCGACGAGCCGGCAGCCCGCGCTTATTTCGGCGCGTTGAGCCAGGGCGATCTGGACTGGACCCAGGGCTGGACTTACGGCCTGCACGACGGCAACCGCGCAGAGCCCCTGTGGTTCGAGCAGTAAACAGGAGAAACGGTTGGGGACCAGTTCCCTGACCCCTTGGGGCGCCGCTTTCTCAAAGGGAGTCGGCGCCTTGTTTGATTTTACTGCAGTGTTGAACAGGAACGATTAAGAGGCCTGGGTAATGGTTAAAATCGATAAATTTCAAAGAGCGCCGTTGGTACTGGCTGTTGCCGCGGCCTCGACAATAGCTCCACCGGTGTTTGCACAAGTGGAGACGAACAGTGTTTCGTCTCCACAGTCCCAGCAGATTGAAGAGGTGATGGTGCAGGGGCGCCTGCGCGACTCCGCCGAGATGTTGGTCAGTGAGCGTCTGGATGAAGAGGTGGTTATGGACATCCTGGGCTCAGAGATGATCGGCCGCGTGGGTGATTCCACGGTAGCGGCGGCTCTGCGCCGCGTGTCTGGCCTGTCATTGGTCAGCGACAAGTTTGTCTATGTGCGCGGTCTGGGCGAGCGCTACTCCAGCACGACCCTGAACGGTGCCACTGTGCCGTCTCCGGACCTGACCCGCAATGTCATCCCACTGGATATTTTCCCTACCTCCGTGGTTGACTCTCTGGCGGTGCAGAAGTCCTATTCCGTCGACCAGGCCGCGACCTTCGGTGGCGGTAATGTCGATATCCGCACCAAGGGCATACCGGATCAATTGATCTATTCGATCGAGATGGGCAGCGGCTTCAACAGCGAAACCAGTGGTGGTGTGCTCTCCTATGAAGGTGGTGACGACGACGCATTCGGTACCGACGACGGAACCCGCGCAATGCCGGCGGAGCTGCAGGCGGCCCTGCAGCGATTCAAGGGTAGCCTGGGCATAAACGATATCCGTAATACGTTGCTGGCCGAGGGCAACGAATACGCCACCCCTCAGGAAGAAATCGCCGCGGCCGAGGCGCTGAATCGCGGACTGGCGCTGAACCTGAATCGTGATATCGCGATTGAAGAGGAATCATCCGACCCCGATTACGATTTCAAGGGCAGTGTCGGCAATCGCTTTTATTTCGGCGACGACTGGGAGCTGGGTTTCCTGGCAGGTGGTTCCTACAAGAGCAAATGGCGGGAAGAAGAGACCCTAAAGCGCAGCTACGGTTTCCCGGATGAGCGCACCGATACCCGGAACAAGTCCACTTATTCCGTCGATATCAGCGGCAACCTGAACTTGGGGCTGCGCTACGCCGGTGAGCATGAGATTACCACCACCAGCCTCTACCTGCGCAATACCGACGACGAGACTGCGATTCGCGATTACTTCAACGAGAACCGCCAGATTTCCGATGGCCGTGGTTTCCGCGAGTATACCATCAAGTATGAGGAGCGCGATCTGCTGCTGCACCAGGTCAAAGGCAGCCACTCTGTGGGGCCAGCTACCAAGGCGCTATTCGGCGGCCTACTGGACTGGGTGCCGGAAGAACTGGTGCTGGATTGGCACTACTCCGATTCCACTGCGGCCACCGATATCCCGAATGAAGTCAGCGTCAATGCCGACACCCTGACCGATGCCAATGGAGAAGTGGAAAGTTCTTCCGTCAGCGTTGGTGGAAACAGTGCCGGCTTCCGCTTCACCGACCTGGAAGATGAGGTGATCAACTACGGTTGGGCCGCGACCCTACCGCTGGAATTCTCCTACTCGACCCTCGAGCTGAGTGGCGGTTTCGCCCGCACCGAAAAAGGACGCACCTACAGGGAAACCCAATTCCGCCTCGGCGCGCTGGGCGTGGCCGAGCCCGGTTCTCTGGGGGGCACTCTGGAACAGGTGTTCGGCGATGAGCAGATCACCGATCCGGATAACGACTATGTATTCGACCGCGCCGGTGCAGATAACCAGAGCTATGTCGCCGCAACCCTGACCGATGCCGTTTTCGGTAAGGTCGACTGGACGCTCAACGAGACCTGGCGCGTCTCCGCCGGCGCCCGCTGGGAGGACTATAACCAAGTGGCGCTGGACTGGAACCCCTACGGCTACACCATCGACGATCCGCAGATCCCCATGGATCAAGAGGTACTGGAGAATTCCACCTTCGCGGAAGACGCGGTTTATCCGGCCCTGTCCCTGACCTACATGGGTTCCCTGTGGGCGGAGACCTTCCAGCTGCGTTTCGGCGCCAGTAAAACCGCTGTGCGCCCGGACCTGCGTGAAATCACTGATGCGATCTATATCGACCCGATTACCGATGAGCAGATCAAGGGCAACCCGGATGCGCGTCCGTCGGAGATCAGCAACTTCGATATTCGCGCCGAGTGGTTTTTCAGCAATGGCGACAACCTAACCGTATCCACCTACTACAAAGACATTGCTGACCCGATCGAATTCTTCGAGCTGGCTTCCAGTGATACCAATGTGGCGCGTGAGATTATCAACGCCGAGTCCGGTAAAATTACCGGACTCGAAATCGAGGGTCTGAAGGTCCTGGGCTTCCTCGGTGAGACCATGGATAGTTTCTTCCTGCAGGGCAACCTGACAGTGCAGGATTCGGAGCTGGTGGCCGGTAGCGAGGCCGACGCGCCGACCAATCCGGTTCGCGAGATGACAGGTGCTTCCGAGTATGTGGTCAATATGCTGGTGGGCTTCGACTCCCCGGATGGCAACCACTCGGCGACCCTGGGCTACAACGTGTTCGGCGAGCGCCTCTACCTGGCCGGCCGCAACGGCGCACCGGATGCTTTCGAGCAGCCGTTTCACTCGCTGGATCTGACTTATTCCTGGTATCCCACCAGCGAGATGACCATCAAGGCGAAGCTGCAGAACCTGCTTGACGAGTCCATCGAAATCGAACGCAGTGATGTGATCGTATTCGAGGAGAAGCCGGGATCATCTTTCGCATTGAGCGCGCAGTACAAGTTCTGAATTGTAATTTCAAGGATCATCAAAATCGAAAAACAGGGACAGAGCCACAGGGATGTGGTCAAGACCGCCTCAGAACCGGGTACTGTCACCAGTATCCGGTTTTTTTCCTCACTGACCTGACATGCTGTTCCAGATCTTCCTGCAGTTCCTGCGTCCGCACCATTTCGCAATAGCGTCCGTCGAGGCGATTGATGCAGTCCTGCTGGATGGCATCGCTGGTCGTGGCGGTGGCATCCTCAATCAGCATCGGGCAGTACCCGAAGTCGGCCGCCGCGCGGATGGTGGATTCCACGGCGATGTCGGTAAAAACTCCGCAGCAGTAGAGCTGCGTTATTCCAAGACGGGAGAGGAGGGAGTGGATATTGCTGTTGCCGAATGGGCTGGCGGAGGTCTTGTTGATGACCAGGTCGTCGTCCCGGGGAGCGACGGACTCGATAAATTCGGCTTCCCGCGAGCCGGGCGGGCAGTGCAGCCCGAGTTTCTTGTGCCAATAAGTGCGATCACGGCCATCTCTGGTCTGCGACATGACGCGGATGTGGATGACCTCCAGCCCCTTGTCGCGAAACAGCGCTTGTAACTTCTGCACATTGGGCAATACCTGTCGTTCCAGGCGCGCAAAGTAGTATTCCTCTCCCTTCTTTCCGAAAGCGCTGTAGCCGGGGTCCGCAAAGACTCCGCAGCCGCGCGCGGCATCCAGGTATTGCAGATCGATACAGAGTAGGGCGGGTTTCATGGGTTCAGCGCATCGGGGATTTACTGAACCAGTTTAGCCGGTGATGCGAGGGCGGTTGATTCCTTTGTAGGAGCGGCGGCGCGGCCATGGGCGGATGGCCGCCCCGCCGCTCCTACAGGGGAGGTATGTCTGCGCGACTACATATTCGGGTAGTTGGGCCCGCCACCGCCCTCCGGCGCTATCCAGACGATATTCTGCGTCGGGTCCTTGATATCGCAGGTCTTGCAGTGCACGCAGTTCTGGGCGTTGATCTGGAAGCGCAGTTTGCCCGCCTCTTCGACCACTTCGTAGACGGCGGCGGGGCAGTAGCGCTGCGCCGGCTCGTCGTAGATGGGCAGGTTGTGATTCAGCGGTATCTCGTCATCCTTCAGGGTCAGGTGACAGGGCTGGTCTTCCTCGTGGTTGGTGTTGGAGATAAACACCGAGGACAGCTTGTCGAAGCTGAGCACGCCGTCGGGCTTGGGATAGTCGATTTTCCTGCAGTCCGCGGCCGGCCTCAGTTGGGCGTGGTCGGCCTTGGGATCGCGCAGGGTCCAGGGCAGCTTGCCCTGGAAGATGTTGATGTCGATAAAGGCATAGGCGGAGCCGAGGATATTGCCCCATTTGTGCTGGGCCGGACCGAAGTTGCGCTGCTTGTGCAGCTCCTTCCAGGCCCAGCTGTCGCGGTACCTGCTGGTGTATTCGGTGAGTTCGTCGTTGGCGCGGTCTGCCGTCAGGGCCTCCACCGCGGCTTCCGCGGCGATCATGCCGGACTTCATCGCGGTGTGGTTGCCTTTGATCTTGGCGAAGTTCAGGGTGCCGGCGTTGTCGCCGACCAGCAGGCCGCCGGGGAAGGTCATCTTCGGCTGGGACTGCAGGCCGCCCTTGGTGATGGCGCGGGCGCCGTAGGCAACCCGCTGGCCGCCTTCCAGGTACTGCTTGATCACCGGGTGGTGCTTGTAGCGCTGGAACTCGTCGAAAGGGCTCACGTGGGGGTTGCTGTAAGCCAGGTCGGTGATCAGGCCCACCACCACTTGGTTGTCCTCCAGGTGATAGAGGAAGCCGCCACCGTGGGAGCCGCTCTCGTCCAGGGGCCAGCCGGCGGAGTGCACCACCAGGCCCTGCTGGTGCTTGTCGTCGCTGACTTTCCAGATTTCCTTGATGCCGATGCCGTAATGCTGCGGGTCCACGCCCTCGTCCAGCTTGAAGCGCTCGATCAGCTGCTTGCCCAGGTGGCCGCGGCAGCCCTCGGCGAAGAGGGTGTACTTGGCGTGCAGCTCCATGCCGGGCATATAGGAGTCCTTGTGCTCGCCATTGGCGCCCACACCCATATCGCCGGTGGCGATGCCTTTGACGGAGCCGTCCCCGTTGTAGAGCACTTCCGCGGCAGCGAAGCCGGGGAATATCTCCACGCCCAGGTTCTCCGCCTGTTCCGCCAGCCAGCGGCACAGGTTGCCGAGGCTGATAATGTAGTTGCCCTCGTTGTGCATGGTGCTGGGCACAAAGAGGTTGGGGACGCGGGTGGCTTTTTCTGCGCTGCCCATCACATAGATGTCGTCGCCCTTGACGGGGGTATTGAGGGGCGCGCCGCGGTCTTTCCAGTCCGGGAAGAGCTCGTTCAGGGCGGTGGGCTCGAATACCGCTCCGGAGAGGATATGGGCACCCACTTCGGAGCCTTTCTCCACAACGCACACGGAGATGTCTTCATTGAGCTGGCGAATACGGCAGGCCGCCGCCAGTCCCGCAGGGCCGGCGCCCACGATCACTACATCGTATTCCATTGATTCGCGTTCCACGGCGCTCTCCTTTTATGTTTATGGAGCTGGGGATTGCGGGACCCGGGACCATCGGGACCCGGGCGCACAAGAGGCTTTAGGGCCTCCAAATTCCGCGGTCCGCGAGCATGCGCGGAAGAAGCCTGGGACAGTCGAGCGGACTTGCGGACGGCATTTCCCGGGTCCCGGGTCCCGGGTCCCGGTGGTCCCGGGTCCCGTTAGTTATATGGCCGCGGATTATATAGGCCTTTAACCAGCCCTACCAATTGCAGGATTATTCAATTGCCGTGGCAAATACGCCGCAGTTCGGTGAGATAGGCTGTTGAAATTGCTCGCTTTTATGCCCGGAAATAGATTTGTTGAATGGTGTTGGGTCCGGCTATTCGACTATTGATTTTGGCCGTTAGAAGGGTCAACATAGCCGCCGTTCAAACGCCTGTTTGACTCAAAGGCCGTATTTGCTCGCGATGTGAACAGTCAGTCGCGGTTCCCAAGTAAAGACTACTGAGACGGGATATCCATGAAAGTTCTTGTAGCTGTGAAACGCGTTGTGGACTTCAACGTCAAGGTCCGCCCGAAGGCGGACGGCTCCGACGTCGATACCGCCAACGTGAAAATGTCTATCAACCCCTTCTGCGAAATCGCCGTGGAAGAGGCGGTACGCTTGAAGGAGAAAGGCGTTGTCAGCGAGATAGTCGCCGTCTCCATGGGACCCAAGCAGTGCCAGGAGCAGATCCGTACCGCGTTGGCGCTGGGCGCCGACCGCGGCATCCTGGTGGAAACCGATGCCGAGCTGCAGCCGCTGGCCGTGGCCAAGTGCCTGAAGGCTATCGTGGATAAGGAAGAGCCCCAGTTGGTGATCCTGGGCAAACAGTCCATCGACGGTGACAACAACCAGACCGGCCAGATGCTGGGTGCCCTGACCGGCATGGGGCAGGGCACCTTCGCCTCCGAAGTGGTGGTGGAAGACAGTGCCGTCAAGGTGACCCGCGAGGTCGATGGCGGCCTGCAGACCGTCTCCCTGAAGCTGCCGGCGATCGTCACTACCGACCTGCGCCTGAACGAACCGCGCTACGCCTCCCTGCCGAACATCATGAAGGCGAAGAAGAAGCCGCTCGACACCACCAACCCCGAAGAACTGGGTGTGGATGTCACCCCGCGTACCAAGACCCTGAAAGTCGAGCCGCCGGCGGAGCGCCAGGCGGGCGTCAAGGTCGCCAGCGTGGATGAACTGGTAGAGAAACTGAAGAACGAGGCGAAGGTAATCCAATGAGCATTCTGGTTATTGCGGAACACGACAACGCCGAGATCAAGGGCGCCACGCTCAATACCGTCGCCGCGGCCAAGGCCATCGGTGGCGATATCCACCTACTGGTAGCCGGCGCCGACTGCGGTGCCGCAGCCGAGGCCGCGGCCGGGATCGATGGCGTAGCCAAGGTTCTGGTGGCGGACAATGCCGCCTACGAACACCAGTTGGCGGAGAATGTGGCCAAGCTGGTGGCGGATCTGGGTGGGGACTACAGCCATATCCTGGCCCCGGCCACCACCACCGGCAAGAACCTGCTGCCGCGCGCGGCGGCGCTGCTGGATGTGCAGCCCATTTCCGACATCCTCGCGGTGGAGAGCGCCGACACCTTCAAGCGCCCGATCTACGCCGGCAACGTGGTTGCCACGGTGCAGAGCTCCGATGCCACCAAGGTGATTACCGTGCGCACCACCGCTTTTGACGCTGTGGCTGCGGAGGGCGGCAGCGCCGCGGTGGAGACCGTGGATATCGCCGAGGACGCCGGTGTCTCCTCCTTCGTTGGCGAAGAGCTGGCGGTATCCGACCGCCCGGAACTGACCTCCGCCCGGGTGGTGATTTCCGGCGGCCGCGGCATGCAGAACGGCGACAACTTCGAGATGCTGTACAAGTTGGCCGACAAGCTCGGGGCCGCTGTAGGTGCCTCCCGCGCCGCGGTGGACGCGGGCTTCGTGCCCAACGACATGCAGGTGGGCCAGACCGGCAAGATAGTCGCTCCCGATCTGTACATCGCCGTGGGCATCTCCGGCGCCATCCAGCACCTGGCGGGGATGAAGGATTCCAAGGTGATCGTGGCCATCAACAAGGACGAGGAGGCTCCAATCTTCTCCGTCGCGGACTACGGACTGGTGGCGGACCTCTTCGATGCAGTGCCGGAACTGGAAACAAAGCTGTGATTTTCAGTTAATATACTGGTCGTTGTGTCCTGCATGGTACTAAATAGTGATACCAGCGGGCCGCTAAGCGGCCAGATGCAAGGCGCACTTGCGCCGGCGTAGTCATTCTACGTCAAGCAAGTGCAACGCCGCAGATGGCTGCTTAGCGGCCCGCCCGAAGGGAGCCCCCCAGA
>NZ_JBOFOC010000019.1:0-10915 GCF_051659245.1 Microbulbifer sp. | reverse complement strand
CGATCTGATTGCACTACGAAGTGAGATCGATCGCGGCCATGGGCCGCTCCCGGCCGGACCGCTCCTACAGGGGGAGAGCTGTCGCGGCTTTCCTACAGGTAATCCGCAATCCGCGGAAACCCCTCTGCCACCTTGCGGTGGCTGTCCAGATAGAAGTGCGCAAACATCCCGTCCGCTTCATCCGGCGACATAAAGCCCTCGCTGAATCCCGGGCGCACCGGGTCCAGATGCAGCTTCGCGCAGGAGATGAACTGTGCCGCCAGTTGGGCCATATTCTCGTCGCCCACGGAGATGCGGATGGTGGTGGGGTGGATATCCGCCGAGCGCAACGCTTCCGGGGACAGTTCCGAGTGGGAGGTGAACGCCGGACAGAGCACCATGGTGTTGGTCTGGCCCAGGCTCACCATCTGCCCGAAAGCCGGCTCCAGGGCGTCGAAGAAGTGCTTGAAGGCCTCGGTGGGGATCCCGGCCGCCTCCATGTCGATACTGAACAGCGGCGTGGGCAGGCCGTAGTGCAGCAGCCGCAGGCGCAGCTCGCTGTTGCCGTGTTTCTCCAGCGCGTGGCTGTTGACGCGGATCTCCGGGTGGCTGGCGAAGAAGTGGCTGAGGCAGAGGGTGTTGATGCATTTCTTCAGCATGCGCATCTCCAGGGTGCGCATGCCGTTGTGCACCTCCCAGGCCTTGTCCGCGTCCAGGAAGGCGCCCTTGATGTAGTAGACGTCCCAGAACAGGCTGCGGTCCCAGCTTACGCCCCTGGCACTGTCGCCCTTGGGGATAAACATACGGTGGTTCTCGCCGATCACCACCCCGGCGGTGGTGCCGCCGGTGCCGCCGATATCCTTGGTGTAGGAGTGCACCACGAAGTCCGGCCGCTCCGCCTTGTCTTCGCGGCGCAGCGGCCGGTACAGGAAAGGCGTGGCCAGTGTGGAGTCCAGGCTCACCAGGATATCGTGTCGGTGCGCGGCGGCGCAGATACCCGGTACGTCCAGCATGGTGCCGTGGGGATTGCAGGGAGATTCCAGGTAGGTATGCACCCGCGCGCCGCCGCCGATCGCCTCGGCGCGGGATTTCAACGTATGCTGCAGCAACTGTTCGAACTCCTCCGCGCCGGTGCCGTCGAACCACACCAGCTCAATCGCCATTTTGTCCCGGCGCGCGTAGTGATCCACCAGCAACTGGTGCACGCCACCGTAGATATGCCGCGAGACAATCAGGATATCGCCGCGGGCGAGCTGGTTGGCCAGCAGCGCGTCGATCGCCGCCATGCCGGAGTTGAAATTCCACGCCAGGTACTCCCCCGACTCGGGCCCGCACTCCAGGTCGACAATGGCGTTGGCCAGGGAGATGGAGGTGGGGTTGAGCAGGCGCGAGTAGATATCGTGGCTGGGCTCGCGGCCGCGGAAGGCGTCGTCCACCCACTCGGTGCAGGCGTAGATATAGGTGGCGGTGCGCGCGATCACGGGAGTGGCGGAGAAGATCGCCGGGATGTTGTCGAACAGCGGGTAGCCGCCGCGGGTGGCGATATTGAAATCGCCGCTTCCCTGCAGACTCTGGAAACTGGCGCGCAGGGGGTTTTGCAGGGTATCCAGCAGCTTGGCCAGTTGGAAGCTCATAAAGCGTTTGGCGTTGAACCAGGCGACTTTGTCGGAGCGGTCCAGCCTCTGCAATGTGGCCGCGCTCCGGGCCCACAATTCGCTCAGGTTGCCCTGGGCGCGGTAGAGCAGTTCTGCGGTGTCAAGTAACAGGCGGCCGTGCTCCGAGCCCGGATCGATGGAAAAATGGCGCAGCTGCTCGTGGGCCAATTCCCCGGTGGTCGTCGCGTTACTGCTATTGCGCCGGGGGGAGAGAACTTTTGCGTCTTGCAGATTACTATCCATATTTGTCCTCAAAAATGGTTGTTTATTGTTATATTCTTAACTGTAACAGTTGAAACCTTTTTGTGCACCCCCTCACCTCTGGCTGCGCAATTGACCGCAGCTAATTACAGGTTTGATCAAAAATCCACCAAACCTGTAATGGCGTGTAATGGCGTGTGATCGACCTGTTATCGGTTTATCCGTAGAGTAGTCGCCAGTGTTGAGGAGCGGAGGTTCACCGGGTTGTTATCAGGGGAATCGGTCTAAGGAAAGACACTCTTCAACATCGGTTCCTAACGCCGTGCCGAGGGAGGCACGGCTCGGTAGGAAGTCATTCAGCGCTAGCTGGATTGCCAGGTCGGGCTGGGTATACACAGAGCCTACGTCTGCCCAGTGTGAGGAAGGGCCTGGCCGGGGCACGGATGCTCCATCGCTCTTGATAGTGTTGTTGTAACCGTCTGATGGTTGGAATTGGGACCATCATTTTTGCCGGCAGTGACTTGTTCGCTGCCGGCATTTTTCATTCGGGCCATCCCTGGCCCTCACCCTTCGGGCAGCCTTCGGCTGTGCAAAACGGCTGGTCCGGCCGCTCCAGGTATTGGGGCGCCTGCGGCCCTGCCGTTTTGTCGTTGTGGGGTGGGAGTTGAATGGCGCTAAGCTAAGGGCGGTCAGGGCAATTTTTGTAGGATGGGCAAAGCGCAGCGTGCCCATCAAGGGCCGGAAGATGGGCACGCTGCGCTTTGCCCATCCTACAAGGAGAAGCGGCTTATTCGTCAAGCAGAGTCCTCCTGTAGGAGCCTGCTGTGACCGCCAAGGATGGCGGGGTGCCGCCCAGCGGTCTGCCAGGCGAATTGAGAACCCTGAGTTACTCCTTCTATCTCGTCCCAAACACCTGCCCGATCAGCACGCTGCCCCGGGCAACGGGGTCTCTCCGGATCAATGCCTCCTCTTCGCCAATACGGCTGAAAAGCGTGGCCATACTGCTGTCGATCACATGGCGTTCCAGATCCATACCGGGCTTGTTGGCGATGGGCAATTTTTCGTAGACCGCAAGCATGTTCTTGTACTGGTCATAGAAACCGGTCTTGCGCAGGTTGCTTTCCACGATCGGTTGGTAACGCCGGCGCAGCGCGCTTTCGGTCTGGGCCCGGAAGTAGTTTGTGGCGGCGGTATCACCGCCCCGGATAATGCCCAGGGCATCATTGACCGTCATATTGGTAATCGCCTGTTTGAACACCGGTGCGGCTTCGGCCACCGCCTGCTCCGCGCCGCGGTTCATGGCGGTTTCCAGTTGGTCCACATAGCTGCCAAACCCGAACTGGCGCAGGCTGTCGGCCACGGGCCGGGCGGCTGCCGGGAGCTGCAGGTGGAAGGCCCCCGTCTGCGACAGCCGGCTGCTGGCGCGGTCGGTGCTGGTGTGCAGGGTTTCCTTGATACCGCTGGCGAGCCTGGAATCGGTATCATAGCCCGCGTTTCTGGCCACCTGATTGCCCACATCGATCCAGGGGGACACGGCGTCCATATTCTGGCAGCCCGCTAATACTATTATCCCCGCCACTACCCAATATTGCTTCACGATGATCTCCCTCGTTTCCGGTTCGGTAATGCTACCGCGTGCCGAGTGGTGCGTCAGTGACAGAATTCCCGGTTCAAGGGCAGTGCCCTGTCGCTTGTGCCGGCAGTGACCTGCTTACTGCCGGCTAGCCAAAGCCGAGTGGGAGCCTGATCGGTGAAGGGGGAAGTCAATATTCGCCGGAAAATTTTGTCAGGCCGGTGAATCGCGAAAGGATTTCCTGAAATTCGGCCTCGCTGATATCGACCAGTTCCACCACGCGTCCGTACAGCATGATGGTCGGGACATTTCTCCCCTTTAATTCCTTTTGGGCTTGTTGCAGGCAATATAGTATCGCCCGCTCTTTCCGGGTGAGTCCGTCCCGCGCGTCGGGGATGTTTTCGTAATTGATGTGGTCGTTCATAGCCAAAGTCGAGCGGCAATTGGGTCGCGTACTGCCCGGCAAAAGCCGGATTCGCAGCCGCGCCTCAGGGATGGGCGATCACCAGCAAGGTGCGCGCGTGTTTTTTTACACAGTCCACCGCCAGGCGCAGGTTCTCCGGGTCCAGCGCGGCGAAGCTTTCGTCCAGTACCACCAGCTCCGCGTTTTGTAGCAGCGCGCGGGCGATATACAGGCGGCTGCGTTCGCCGTGGGAGAGCTGCCAGCCCATCTCGCCCACGGTCTGCAGCATGCCGGCGGGCATTTTTTGCAACAGCGGCTCCAGGCCCAGCTCTCGGCAGATGACGTAGGCCCGCCGGACGCTTTCATTGCGCGGCGGCCAGCAATCGCCCATCAGCAGGTTGAACAGAAAGGATTCACCCAGCACGTGGTTTTCGTGGAACTGCGGCGCCGAGGCCACCAGCCTGCGCCACTGGTGCGCGCCCAGGCTGCTTCTGTCGTAACCGTGCAACAGCAGCAGGCCGTCGTCCGGGGTGTGCAGGCCGGTGATCAGGTTGGCGAGGGTGGATTTGCCGGAGCCGGAGGTGCCCTGCAGCAGTATGCGGTCGCCGGTGGCGACGCTCAGGCCGCAGTCGCGCAGGACCGGCCGCTCCTTGTTCGGGTATTTGAAGCGCAGCCCCCGGGCATACAGCAACGGCTGCCCGCGTTCCGCCGGCGGTCGGCCGGGAGGAATGGAGGATGGCATTTTCGCGTGTGCCGTCTCCAGCGCGAACAGCTCGCGCATATTGCGCCAGGCGATCGTCGCGTTCAGGGCGTTGGTGAAGCCGTGCATTCCCTTCAGTACCGCGCGGTAGCCGAGCAGAATGCCGCCCAGGCTGGCGGCGAGGGCGCCGCCTTGCGCCCCGCCGGCGAAGGCGGGAATGAGGCCGGCGATACCCAGCACCAGCCAGCTGCGCGGCAGCAGCGCCACCAGCCGGGTCATGGCATCGTCGGACGCTATGGCGCTCTGCAGGTAACCGCCCAGTTCGCGGTCCTCGCCCCGGTGCCAGTCCGCCGGCGGCTGCTGGGCGAGGCGGGTGCGGTGGCCCACCATCTTCTCGATCAGGCCGTGGGTCAGGGACAGGCGGCGGTCGGTCCAGCGGCTGCGCAGCAGGAATTGCCGCCGGCACAGCGCGACGGCGAACAGCAAAAAGACCGCGAGGGTCGCCAGGTGGAAGGCGCCGCCGGCGGCGAGGGCGAGCACCGGTACCATCAGGCCCAGTTCCACCACCGCCAGCAGGATCAGGAACCCCCCGTGCAGCGCGTCGGATTCTATATTCTCCGCGTCGAACACCCGGCTCAGCATTTGCCCCGAGCCCATATGGCGGATTTTCCCCGGCGCCATGCGCAGGGCGGCGGCGAGCAGCCGCTTCTTGATCAAGGTGCCGGTCTCCACCGAGACGATGCCCTGCAGGCGGGTGGTGAGCAGGGCGAAGGGAATCTGGGTGAACAGCAACAGCACCCAGGCGGCAAACCAGCCGGGGTCCGCCCTGCCTGCCAGCACCGCGACGCCGATCAGCCACCAGCCCAGCAGGAACAGCAGGTACTGGCAGGCGTGGGAGGCGATCAGCCCGGCCAGTTTCCAGTGCAGTCCCTTTTGGCGCATCTGTCGCCAGAGGGGCAAGCCGGGGGGCTGGCGCAACAGCCAGCAGGCCCCGATGGATTCGTGGGCCAGGCTCTCGTCGAGCAGCGCCCGCGCGGCCCCGGCGCGGCGTCCCTCGGCAATGCCGGCGTTCTCCAGCAGTTGCCGGATGCGTTGGCGCTGGGGCTTCTCCAGATCGCCGGTCAGTTGCGCAACCACGTCGCGGGTGCAAACCCGGCGGGTTTCCAGTTGCGGGGTGAGCAGCCGCAGCCGTCGGTGCCCGCCGCCGCAAAGGGCCAGAAAGCGGTCCTCCCCGGCAAAGCGCAGGCGCACCAGTGCGGGAGCCGCGGAGGTCAGCAGTTGCGACAGTTCGGTGTAGCCGGCGCTGACCGCCTCCACCTCCAGGCCGATACGGTGCGCGCCCTGCTGGATACGGCTGTCGATATCGGCAGTCGGGACGCTCCCGCCAGGCTCTTCCGGGGCGGTTTCCCCGCTGTCCAGCCCGGCCCTGTGCGCCAGGGCCTGCAGGGCCGCCTCCAACTGGTCTTCCGGCCAGCAAAGCTGCCGCAGAGTATCGCCGGATTCAGTCGCCATGGTGAATCTCCTCCCGGGGCGCAACCGGCGCGGGTGCCGTCTCTTCCAGCCGGCCGTTTTCCATACGCAATTGCCGCCAGTCTCCGCTCTCCCAGCAACTGCGCCACATCTGCTGTTCCGCGGCCAGCAGGCGGGCGTATCTGGAATCTTCCCGGGCGGCCAGCTCCGCCGGCGGGCCGTCCTCGACGATGCGGCCGTCGGCGACCACCAATACCCGGGAGAAGTGCTGGGTCTCGGCGATATCGTGGGTGATGCAGATCAGGGTGGAGTGTCGCCAGAAGCGCCGCACATTGCCCAGCAGGCGCCGGCGCTGGTGGCGGTCCAGGCCGCGGAAGGGTTCGTCGAGAATGGCGCAGCAGGGGTTTTCCCTCCCCAGGGCGCGGCCCAGGCGCACCCGCTGGCCCTCGCCGCCGGAGACCAGCGCGCCGCTTTCGCCAAGGCCGCTCTGCAGTCCTTCGGGGAGATTGGCCACCAGCTCCAGCAGGTCCGCCTGCCGCAACACCGGGTAGAGGGGCGCGGTGCCGTCGCCACCGTAGCGGAGGTTGTCCAGCAGGCTGCGGTTCCACAGTTGCACCGCCGGGTCAACCCAGGCGCAGTGCCGGCGAAACTGCGCCAGCCGTTCGCCCCGCAGCTCCCCGCCGTTCACCAGGACGCGGCCGCCCGCCGTCCGGTGCCAGCCCAGCAGCAGGCCCACCAGGCTGGACTTGCCCGCACCGGACTCGCCGACGACGGCCAGGTGTTCCCCGGGTGCGATATGCAGATCGACATCCTGCAGGATCAGTTGCCCAGCGGCGCGGGCGCTCGCCTTGTGAAAGCGGATTTCCGCGGGTCCATCCCAGCGCTCCTCTTCTGTACCCTCTCCGCCACCCTTGACCGCTTCCGGTTCTTCTTCGCCGGCGGCCTGCAGCGGTTCCAGCGCGCGCAGCAGGGTGTTGCGCTGCCGCGGGTACTCGCGCATCAGCGCCGCCACCTCCTCGCCCAGTGGCGGCAGGGCGAGTATCCAGTAGACGAGCAGCAGCAGGTAGGGCCCGGCGCCGCCGGTGGAAACACAACCCAGCACCAGCACTGCCGAAAGCACGGTGTTCACCAGCAGCTGTACCGCCTGGCCGGAGAGCTGGAAGCGCAGGAAGGAGCGGCCGGCCCGGGCCCACTCGGTGAGCAATTGTTCGTGCTCGCGCCGCACGGCGGTTTCCGCCCCGTGGGTGCGGATAGGCACCATCCCCTGCAGTGCATCCATATAGAAGCGGCCCAGGGCGCCGGCGTGGGTCTGCACGCGCATGTCCCGGTCCCTGAGCGCGGGTTGGAACACCAGTGGAATCGCCACCTGCACCGCGGTCATCAGCAGCACCAGCGGCGCGGCGAAAGGGGCCAGCCAGATAATGCCGGCGGCGGTGGCGGCCAGGGAGAACGTTTTGTGCAATATGCTCCCGCCGAGCACCGGCAGGTCGCGCAGGGCGAACACCCGGTGGCTGCGCTCGCCGGTATCCGAGACGGGGCGGCTGTGGAAGAAGTGGTCGGGTATCCGCGGCAGCTTTTCCAGCAGGCGCATGCGGAAGCGGCTCTCCAGGTGCCTGCCCAGGACCAGTTGCACCCTGGCCGCGGGATATTGCACCAGCAGCAGGGTGAGGGTGAAGGCCAGTGCCAAGCCGATAGCGGCCAGCCGCTGGGGAGCGGTGGCCAGTTCGCCGTGGATATCGATCAGCCCGCGGAACAGCAGCACTTCCGCCATCAGCCCCAGAACCGAGGCGAGCATGGTCAGCGCCACTACCGCGGGGGCCAGCAGGCCGTCGTCGCGCAGCAGTTGCCAAAGATGGTGCAGCGGGCGCAGCGGCTTTTCGTCCAGGGCTTTGCGCAAATCCTCGGATTCCGCCTGCGCCCGTTCGCGGCCCAGGTGGCCCTTGACCCGCACCAGCACGGCGCCGTGGAAGGCGAGGGCCGGCTCGCTGTTTTCCGCCGCCTGTTCGCCGGGGGGTGTCTGGGGGCGCACGCACCAGTAGTTTTCCGGCACCAGTTGAACTGCGTGGGTGCTGTCTTCGGCAAACTGCCGCGCCAGGCCGTCCAGCAGTTGGCCCGCCTCCCGGCCGCGCTTCAGCGCGCCGGAGCCGGTCAGGGAGGCGAGCATGCGCACCGCGGCATCCAGGAAGGCCAGGGGCTGCCAGTGTTCGTCGGCCAGGGCCCGGCGGCACAGTTCCCCTTCGAGGTCCGGGGGGATTTTGAGCCTGCGCATCCGCTCGCGCAGCGGGGTGACAAATTCCTCGCCGCCGGCCCACTCGCGCCAGTCCGCGGCGGGCACTTCCATGGTGTGGGTGTAGAGTTCGTTCAGGAAGCGGCGGGCGCCGAGCCAGCGCCTGCCGCTGGCCGGGTCCATCACCTGCACCAGGTTGCCGTGGCGGCGCCAGGCCACCACGAAATGGGTGTTGCCGTTGGGCAGGCGCACCACCACCAGGGCGGGCAGGTAGTGGATATCGTCGAGCAGCAGGTGGTCGGCGGGCACCACCAGCTGTTCGGCGTCCAGCCCCAGCTGCACGGCGATTTCCTCCAGGGTGTCGATGGAGGTGCCGTCCACATCCGTCTGGCAGGCGTCGCGCAGGCGGCCGTAATGGGCGCTGACGCCGAAGCCCTCCAGCAGGCATTTGAGGGCCGCGGGGCCGCAGTCCATATTGGAAGTCTGGATGACCTCCGGCGCCAGCCGGCGGGGTTTGCTCATCTACAGCGCTCCGGCGGCCGGTGGATTGCCGCCTTCGCCGGCCATCCACTCCCCGGCCCGCTGCAACAGCAATTGGTAAGGGGCCTTGCGGGCGGTGACGATTTCCACCGCCGCCGGCAGGTGGTGTTGTACCGGCAGCCCGGGCGGGACGTCCCCGTCGATCACCAGTTGCACCAGCACGCGGCCGTCCTGCACCGCCGCGGCCACCCGCTCCACCCGCGCGGAGAGTTCGCCGTAGCGGGTCCAGGCGAAACCGTCCAGGCGCACCCGGGCCCGCTGCCCCGGGCGGATATGCCCCAGTGCCGCGGTGGGCTCGAACTGCGCCTTTACGCGGATTTCTCCCGGCGCCTGGATACTGGCGACCACTGCGCCGGCCTCGAGCATTTGACCCACGTTAATATCCGCCAGGGAGGCCACCACGCCACCGATGGGCGCGCGGAGATGGTATTGGTCCGCGGTCAGCGCCTGCAGGCGCATCCGTGTGTCCGCCTGCGCCAGTTCCTGTTCCGTGGCCGCCAGGCGCCGGGCCAGTTCCGCCCGGGACTGTCGATGGTCCGCGTCCAGTTGCACCAGCCGCTCCTCCGCCGCTTTCAGCTCCGCCTCTGTTTCCAGGGTATCCGCAGCCATCTGCTGCTGGCTGCGCTTGGCAGTCAGGTAATCGAGCTGTGCCCCTTGCTGTTTGGCCGCCAGGCTCTCGTAGCGGGCGGTGATATTCGCCTGGATTTCCAGGTTGCTCTCCAGCAGCGCATGGCGTTCGCGCAACAGCGCGAGCTGCTCCCGCTGTGCGACGCTGTCGCGCTGGAAATTGTTGTCCACGAGTTCCTGTTCGCGGCGCAGGGATTCAAGTTGCTGTTCCAGGCTCCGGGCCACTCGGTTCTCGCCGGCGATGCCCAGGTCCAGCGCCGAGGTATCCAGCTGCAGCAGGGCATCGCCATCGGCCACGGCATCGCCCAGTTGCCGGTGTATCGCGACTACCCGCCCCGATTGCGGAGCGCTGAGCTGGACGGTATTGCCGAACTGCTGCAGCCTGGCTTCGCTACTGACTTTATAGACGGTGATTCCCGCGGTAAAAAACCACAGTCCCCAGGCTGCGAACAGCAGCAGGCCGATAGCAGCGGCCACCGCCTGTAATCGGGTACCGTCGGCCTTAAGGGCGCGGGTGGTGTGTAGAAAGGGCGTACTCATCCGGGTACAACTGGGGTTCCGTAGCGAAGCGGTGTTGTTATTCTTTATCGATTCGCCGGAAGTAGCACCGGCAAAGGACCGGATTTTAAGTGAGAGGGTGATTTTTTACCAATGCCCTCGCAATAAAAGGCACTGATGGACGAATCTGTAGGAGCGGCCCATGGCCGCGATCGATGTGTGCTACGTAAGCCAGACCGATCGCGGCCAGCGGCCGCTCCTACAAGAAGCAGAAAGAGTTGCCATTATGGCTTCGGCGGGAATTGGGAGAGTGGGAATCTACGTCCGGCTTTTACTTGAGATTTGGCTTTCATGGGGTTTTCCTTTTGTCTGGTTTGCGGTTCGAGAAGTCAATTATTGACATTCAGTTCCGGTCCGGCTTTCACCTGGGATTTGGTTTTCATGGAGTTTCTCCTTTTATCTGGTTTGTAGTTTGAGAGGTCAGTCGGTGTCGTGGATGTCCAGATCCGGGCCGGCTTTTACCTGGGATTTGGTTTTCATAGCGTTTCTCCTTTTATCTGGTTTGCGGCTGGATAGGTCAATTTGGTTGGATCTGCAGTCGCGGGCCTGCTTTCACCTGGGACTTGGTTTTCATGGCATCTCTCCTTTTATCTGGTTTGTAGTTTGATTATCTGGTTTGTAGTTTGAGAGGTCAGTTGGTGTCGTGGATGTCCAGTTCCGGGCCGGCTTTTACCTGGGATTTGGTTTTCATGGCGTTTCTCCTTTATCTGGCTGTAACTACTCCCCCATGGGGAACTCGCATTGATTTAAGGAAAGCACCTTGTAGGAGCCTGCTTGCAGGCGAACGGCTACGGAGCTCCGTTCCTATTCGCCTGCAAGCAGGCTCCTACAGGGAGTGAGTAGTTAGTTCCCATCCATAAACGGGTAAGGTATTGAAATATAAGGAAAAAATTTTCTCCAGGCCTTAAAAAAGGCCCTAAAGTTTTGTAAAATCGTTTTCGAGCAAGAAAATAATCAACAAAACCAGAGGGCCTTACTATGC
>NZ_JBOFOC010000018.1:0-1109 GCF_051659245.1 Microbulbifer sp. | reverse complement strand
GGGAGTGGGCCCAAGTGACGCTCTCGCCTCAGCCTGGCGAGCCCGGGCGGCCTCCTCCCGGGCAGCTTCTTCGGCTTGGCGGGCCCGGGCGGCCTCCTCCCGAGCGGCTTCCTCCGCTTGGCGAACCCGGGCGGCCTCCCGGGCGGCCTCTTCAGCTTCCCGAAGGCGGGCTGCGGCTTCACGCCGGTCAGCTTCTCGCCTCCGCTCTTCTGCGGCCGCCGCATCTTCGGACTCGGACTGTCCAGACTTGGGGTGGCGGGAGGAGTGCGATGGGACATCGCTGAAGCAGAAGAAAAAGCCAGAAAACGAACAAAGTGAGCAAGAAAAAACTTCTTTTTGGAGGAAGGTGGATGCAATGAGAATGAGACGAACCTGCGAGGGGGTCGGGTGAATGACCACCTTGGGGGGGAAATTAGGTTTCCCCGGGCTGGTTCCGTCTCCCCCATCTTGCGGAGCCGCTTCTTCTTGCGCTCCCCCTCGGGCTGTGACGTCGGCGCAGCCCCCTCCGAGCGCCGACCGCTGGTACGCACCGCCCCGCCCCCTCGGGGAGGAGATGGGGGAGGTGTTCCTCCCAGCTTCCTCTTCCCCTGGGCGTCGGCAGGGCGGCTGCTCCCCGGGCCCCCGACGCGAGGCCCAGAAGCACGACCCCCTCCTGGGGCAGATTGTTTCCCCCGGCGGCTCTCGCCCGCGCCGTCGTGGCCCTTAGGGGCTCTCTCCTCTGAGGCCCCGACCCCCAACATAATGGATAGAATGGAGACGCGGTCGGGATCAATGCAGAGGGGGAGGATCTCCTGAGGAAGGCGAGACGCCTCCGCGGAGCTAAGGTTCAGCACCCTTTGGACTACGATCTTGAAGTCCTCAGGAGCCCAATCCCATCTGGCTCCCTGGTGGGTCCGCATGTAGTCTTCAGGCCCAGTGTACTCCCAGGCGCTCCGGGCGCGCCGTTGGAGCGGCGCAATCCGGCGATGGAGGTAATCGCCGAACACCATGGCCCCGGTGAGCCCCTGGGATCGCAGGCCCGCCAGGCGGTCGAGGACGGCGTCGTACTCCTCCCCCAGATCTACCGGCGCCCGCCAGCTGGAGACCTGCGCCGGGGGCTGGCTTGGAAG
>NZ_JBOFOC010000017.1:0-18213 GCF_051659245.1 Microbulbifer sp. | reverse complement strand
TGGATGTCAGCGGGCTCAACGACCGCCAGCGCTCCCGCCTGCGCAACGAGAAAATCGGCTTTATCTTCCAGGGCTTCAACCTGATCCCGGATCTCAACCTGTTCGACAATATCGATGTACCCCTGCGCTACCGCGGCTTTAACGGCAAGGAGCGGAAAAAGCGCATCGAAAAAGTGCTGGAACAGGTGGGCCTCTCCGCCCGCGCCAAGCATCTGCCCGCACAGTTGTCCGGCGGACAGCAGCAACGCGTCGCCATCGCCCGCGCGTTAGCTGGAGAACCGCGCTTCCTGCTCGCGGACGAACCCACCGGCAACCTGGACTCACTGATGGCGCGGCAGGTGATGGAACTGCTGGAATTTATCAACGAGTGGGGCACCACCATCGTCATGGTCACCCACGACCCGGACCTGGCCCGCCGGGCCCACCGCAATATCCAGATTGTCGACGGCCAGGTGGCCGACCTGCAGCGCGGTGCCGTCAACGCCGAAGCCGCGACTGCATAAGGAGGCACGCCATGTTCGGATACTACATTTCCCTGGCCGTGCGCAGCCTGCGCGGTACGCCAATACTGAGCGCGCTGATGGTGGCCGCCATCGCCGTGGGTGTCGGAGCCTCCATGACCACGCTGACACTCAACTATATGATGTCGCGCAATGCGCTGGCGCACAAAGACGATGTGCTCTACGCGCTGCAGCTGGACAACTGGGATCCGCACAAAGCCTCCGATCACCCCAGCGAGATGCCACCGCAGATTACTTACAAGGATGCGATCAGCCTGCTGCGATCCGATATACCGACCCATCAGGTGGCTATGCACCGCTGGGGTGGCCCCCTGGCACTGGAGGATTCGGAACTGCGTCCGTACACCGTAGAGGCCAGGGTTACCAGCCGCGATTTTTTCGCTCTCTTCGATGTCCCGTTTATCTTCGGTGGCACCTGGCCCAAAGAGGCAGACAGCAACGCTGTGCAGCAGATAGTGCTGTCAGAGGGGACCAATGAAAAACTGTTCAACGGCGAAAATAGTGTGGGACGCACAGTTAATTTTAACGGTGTCCCGTTTACCGTTGCGGGCGTCACAGAACACTGGCAACCCAGCCCAAAGGTACACGACCTCAACAACGGCAACTTCAACAAATCGGCAGAGGTGTTTATACCGTTCGGGCTGCATCGCAACCTCGAGATCTACACCTGGGGCAACACCAACGGCTGGAAACCGCAGGATATCAATAGCTACGAAGATCAACTGGGCAGCGAGTACGTCTGGATTCAGCACTGGGTACAACTGGACAGCCACGAACAGCGGGATCGCTACCGGGATTACCTGACCGGCTTTATCCGCGAACAGAAGGAACAGGGCCGCTTCCCGAGGCCGCTGAAGTTCGGACTCAGCAAGCCCTCCGAGTGGCTGGAGCTGAACGAAGTCGTCGACGGCGACGACCGCATGCTGAGCTGGCTGTCGCTGGCCTTCCTGCTGGTTTGCCTGGTCAATGCGGTGGCACTGCTGCTGGCCAAGTTCCTGCGCAAGGCCCCGGAGGCCGGCGTACGCCGCGCGCTGGGCGCGAGCCGAAAGTCGGTCTTCAGCCAGCACCTGGTGGAGAGCGGCTGTATTGGGCTCGCCGGCGGATTGATCGGCATACTGATGACCCTCGCCGGCCTGGCGCTGATCCGCCAGCTGCAGATGGGCTACCTGGACGCCGTCGCCTCAATGAACTGGCTGATGATGCTGTCCGCTATAGGCCTGGCGATTCTGTCCAGCCTGCTCGCCGGCCTCTACCCGGCCTGGCGCATCAGCCGCACCAACCCTTCCATCTACCTGAAAACCCAGTGAGGCCAACATGCTGGAACTGAGACCCATTCTATCGGCGCTCTGGCGCCACAAAATTTCCGCGCTGCTGATCGCCCTCCAGCTGGGTTTGACCCTCGCCATCGTCGGTAACGCCAGCGTGGTGATACAGGAGCGTGAGGAAAGGATTGCCCGGCCCACCGGGGTGGGAGTAACGGATATCGTTACCGCTAAATTTATGCCGATTGCCAAGGACTACGACAGGCTGGAGGCCTTCCTCCGGGATCTGGATATGATCCGCCAGCTTCCCGGCGTGGCCGCCGCCACCATAACCCGTGCACCCCTGACCGGTGGCGGTTCCGGAATCGGCCTACACACGAAACCCAACCAGGAGGTCGGTGCAACCGGTGGCGCCCAATTCTGGGGGGACGAACACCTTGTCGATGCTTTGGGCATGAAGCTGGTAGCCGGCCGCGCCTTTACTGCAAACGACATCACGGAAGCCAGCTTCAGTAGCGGCTGGCGCCCGAGCAAGGCGATTGTTACACAACAACTGGCTGACAAACTCTTTCCCAACGAAGGAGCACTGGGCAAAGCCATCTATCTCGGAGGCGAAGACAATCCCATGGAGATTGTCGGTATCGTGGAACGCAACCTGGGCCCCTGGCCCAATTCACACAACGCCGGCAGCACACTGTTCTTCCCTGCGATCATGGATACCCAATGGTTCGACTATGTAGTGCGCGCCGAGCCGGGGCAGCGGGAGGCAGTGGCGAAGCTACTGGAGGAAAAGCTGGCGGAGCGCGATCCCCAGCGGGTGATTACCGTCAAAACCCTGCAGGAGCAGCTGGACCGCTACTATGCCCGCGACAATACCATGATCCAGGTGCTGAGCGGCGTGGTCGGCCTGCTGACCTTTATCGTCGCCCTCGGCATCGTCGGCCTGACGGTGTTCTGGATCACCCAGCGGCAGAAACAGATCGGCGTGCGCCGCGCCCTCGGCGCGACCCGCACAGCGGTGAGCCGCTACTTCCTGTTGGAAAACCTGATGATCGCCGCCACCGGCATACTGCTCGGCGTTGCCGCTGCGCAGATATTCAACCACTTCCTCGCCAGCGAGTTCGACCAACCTGCGCTGCCATTGCCCACGACATTTATCTGTGCGCTGATATTGCTCGGTGTCAGCCAGGCAGCGGCACTGGTGCCGGCCCTGCGCGCGGCCAATATCTCGCCGGCAATGGCGACGCGCAGCGTGTGATTTTATTCGGGACTAGGGACTCGCAAGATTGTGTTGTAGGAGCCTGCTTGCAGGCGAATAAAAGGCCGAAACAAGCCACCGCAATATTCGCCTGCGAGCAGGCTCCTACAGGGACGGAACCGTAGGATGCGCAAAGCGCAGCGTGCCCATCCTACAAAAGCAAATGAAGAATTAGGGAAAACCACCATGCTGAAAATGCACAACATCCGCAAAAGCTACCGCACCGACACCATCGAAACCCACGCCCTGCGCGATTTCAGCCTGGAGGTTTCCGAGGGGGAATTTGTCTCGGTCACCGGCCCCAGCGGCTCCGGTAAAACCACCTTCCTGAATATTGCCGGCCTGTTGGAAACCACCACCGGCGGCCAGTACCTTCTCGACGGCGTGGATGTCAGCGGGCTCAACGACCGCCAGCGCTCCCGCCTGCGCAACGAGAAAATCGGCTTTATCTTCCAGGGCTTCAACCTGATCCCGGATCTCAACCTGTTCGACAATATCGATGTGCCCCTGCGCTACCGCGGCTTTAACGGCAAGGAGCGCCGCAAACGCATCGAAAAAGTGCTGGAACAGGTGGGCCTCTCCGCCCGTGCCAAGCACCTGCCGGCGCAGCTCTCCGGCGGACAGCAGCAGCGCGTGGCCATCGCCCGCGCCCTCGCCGGCGAACCGCGCTTCCTGCTCGCGGACGAACCCACCGGCAACCTGGACTCGCTGATGGCGCGCCAAGTGATGGAACTGCTGGAATTTATCAACGAGTGGGGCACCACCATCGTAATGGTCACCCACGACCCGGACCTGGCCCGCCGCGCCCACCGCAATATCCAGATTGTCGACGGCCAGGTGGCCGACTTGCAGCGCGGCCACACCACTGCAGAAGCCGCGATCGCCTGAGGAGAAAAATAATGCTCGGATACTATATTTCCCTGGCGTTGCGCAGCCTGCGCGGCACGCCGATACTGAGCGCGCTGATGGTCGCCGCTATCGCCGTGGGGGTCGGCGCATCAATGACGGTGCTGACGCTCAACTACATGATGTCCCAGAACGCCCTGGCCCATAAGGACCAAGTGCTCTACGCCGTACAGCTGGACAGCTGGGATCCGAATTCGTCCTACCAGGGCGACCGCAACCCCACCCGCATGCCCTGGGAACTGACCTATCAGGACACCCAGGCGCTGCTGCGCTCGGATATTCCCAGCCGCCAAGTAGCCATGCACCGCTGGGGCGCCACCGTCACCCTGGACGACTCCGAACTGCGCCCGTTTATCGGCGGGACTCGGGTCACCACCCGCGATTTTTTTGCACTCTTCGATGTGGATTTCCTCTACGGCAGCACTTGGGAAAAAAACGCTGATAACAACCCCGTCCAGCAACTGGTGATCACGCAGAAGACCAACGAGAAACTCTTCGGCGGTGGGAACAGCGTGGGCCGCACCGTCAACCTGAATGGCAAACCCTTCACGGTGGTCGGCGTGATCGGGAACTGGAACCCGGTGCCCAAGGTCCACGACCTAAACAACGGCGCCTTCAACGATTCGGAGAGGCTCTATATTCCCTTCGGTCTGCACCGCAAGCTGGGAATTTACAGCTGGGGCAACACCAACGCCTGGAAACACGAGAAGGACCTGGAGGGCCAGGGATACGAGGGTTTCCTGCAGAGCGAAATGGTGTGGATACAGTACTGGGTGGAACTGGAATCCGCCGAGCAGAAACAGCGCTACGAGAATTTCCTGACCGGTTACATCCGCGAGCAAAAGGCCCAGGGCCGCTTCGAGCGACCGCTCAAGTTCGGCCTTACCCGGCCTTCCGAGTGGCTGGTGGTCAACCAGGTGCTGCGCGACGACAATCGCATACTCGGCTGGCTGTCACTGGCGTTCCTGCTGGTGTGCGTGGTGAACGCCGTCGCGCTGCTGCTGGCCAAGTTTCTGCGCAAGGCGCCGGAAGCGGGAGTGCGCCGCGCCCTGGGGGCGAGCCGCAACGCCATCTTTACCCAGCACCTGATCGAGAGCGCCTGTATCGGCATTATCGGCGGCCTGTTGGGTATATTGCTCAGCACCTTCGGCCTGGTGGCCGTCAAGAGCCTCGCCATGGGCTTCGCCGACCGCATCGCCCATATGGACTGGGTGATGATGTTCGCCGCAGTCGGCCTGGCGGTCGTCGCCAGTCTGTTGGCTGGCATCTATCCGGCTTGGCGTATCAGCCATACCAGCCCCTCCATCTACTTGAAAACCCAGTGAGGACAGAATCATGTTTGAATTGAAACCCATGTTGTCCGCTCTCTGGCGCAACAAGGTAGCGGCCCTGCTGATTGCCGTGCAGCTGGCCCTGACCTTGGCCATCGTCGGCAATGCCAGCGTTATTGTCGACGATCGCCAGGACAGGATCGCGCGCCCCACCGGCATGGCGGTAGAGGATATTGTCAGTGTCACCTTCCATCCGACGACTTCGGACTTCGACCTGTCCGGTACCGTGCGGTCGGACCTGGACATGGTCCGCGGGATACCTGGTGTTGTCGAGGCCACCCACACCAGCCATATCCCCATTTCCGGTTCCGGATCATCGAGCGACTTCTATCGCGAGCCCAACCAGAGCAGCCTCGATGAAGAGACAGCCAATGTTTATTACACCGGACCGGAGTTTATCGAAGCACTGGGGCTCAAACTGGTTGCGGGCAGGAACTTCACCCCCGCCGAGGTGAAGGTTTTCAACCCGGACGATAGTTACACCTCACCTGTCACCATTGTCACCCAGCAGTTTGCCGATGTGATGTTTCCCGACGGGAACGCCCTGGGCCAGTTCCTGTATACCGGCAAGAACGACCCGATCGAAATTGTCGGTATTGTCGAGCGTCACCTGGGAGCCTGGGTGACCTGGTCCCTCGCCGGCAACGTCGCCTTCTATCCGGCACTGATGGACATCAGTTTCGGGCGCTACGTGATCCGCGCGGAGCCCGGCAAACGCGATCAGGTGCTGAAGCAGGTAGAGGAAAAGCTCGCTCAGAGAGATTCCCAGCGGGTGATTCATATCAAGACCCTTTCCGAAGAATTCGACGAGGGTTATGCAATAGACAACCTGATGGTCAAGGTACTCTCCGCGGTCATCATTATGCTGACCTTTATCATCGCCCTCGGCATCGTCGGCCTGACCTTCTTCTGGATCAACCAGCGCCGCAAGCAGATAGGCGTGCGCCGCGCGCTTGGCGCCACCCGCGCCAATATCAGCCGCTACTTCCTGCTGGAGAACTGCCTGATTGCCGGCACCGGCATCGCCATCGGTATGGCCGCGGCCCAGGTCGCCAATCACTTTATAGTGTCCAACTACTCCCAGCCGGCACTGCCGTTGTCGGTGATGCTGGTCTGTGCGTTAATACTGCTGGGTGTCAGTGTCGCCGCAGCCTTGGTACCGGCCCTGCGCGCGGCCAATATCTCGCCGGCGATGGCAACCCGCAGCGTATAGTTAGCGCTCAGCGTAATCGTGCCGTAGGAGCGGCGACCGCCACGGACGGTGGCAATGCCGATTTTGCAGGAGCAAAAATCGGCCCATGGCCGCGATTGATGTCCGGGCATACTGGAAATCTGATCGCGGCCATGGGCCGCTCCTACTAGGAGAAAGTGACAAAGGAATACTATGGATAAAGTCCTGATCATCGACGACAACCCGGGCATCATCTCCGCCCTGGAACTGCTGTTGTCCCTCCACCGGATAGAAACCCTGAGCGCCCTCACTCCGCCCGCGGGGTTGCAGCTGCTGCGGGAGCACGGGGATATCGGCCTGGTGATCCAGGATATGAACTTCACCGCCGATACCACCTCCGGCGAGGAGGGCCGCGAGCTGTTCTTCGCCATCCGCGAATTCAATCCCGACCTGCCGGTTATACTGCTCACCGCCTGGACCCAGCTGGAGATGGCGGTGGAACTGGTCAAGGCCGGGGCCGCGGACTATATCGGCAAACCCTGGGACGACCACAAGCTGGTGGCCACGGTAAAAAACCTGCTGGAACTGAACGAGCTGCAGGAACAGCAGCGCCAGGCCCGGCAGCAGGCGTTGCAGGCGCGCCAGCAGTTGCGCCAGCAATTCGACCTTCAGGGCATCGTCTATCGCAGCAGCGCCATGCAAAAACTGCTGGAAATGGCCACCCAGGTGGCCAGGTCCGACGTGTCGGTGTTGATCACCGGACCCAATGGAGCCGGCAAGGAAAAGATCGCCGATATCGTGCAGGCCAACTCCCCACTGCGCAACGGCCCCTATATCAAAGTCAATGTGGGGGCGCTGCCGGAGGACCTGATGGAAGCGGAACTCTTCGGCGCCGAGCCCGGTGCCTACACCGGTGCCGGCAACCGCGCGCGACAGGGGCGCTTCGAGGCCGCCGATGGCGGCACCCTGTTTCTCGACGAGATCGGCGAGCTCTCCGCCAGCGGCCAGGTAAAACTGCTGCGGGTGCTGCAGACCGGCGAGTTCCAACGCCTGGGCAGCAGCCAGACGCGCAAGGTCAAGGTGCGCGTGGTCAGCGCCACCAACAGCGACTTGCCGCAGCAGATCGCCGCCGGCGAATTCCGCCAGGACCTCTTCTACCGGCTGAACGTGATCGAATTGAAACTCCCGCCCCTGTGCGACAGGCCCGAGGATATACTGCCGCTGGCACGCAGCTTCCTAAGCGTCGACAAACGGCTCTCCCCGCAAGCGCAAAACATGCTGATGCACTACCACTGGCCGGGCAACGTGCGCGAACTGCAAAACACCATGCAGCGCGCCTCGGTTCTCAGCCGGTCCGAAACCATCGACGAGGAAACCCTGGCCCTGCCGGTGCGGGAAAATACCGGCAAGAAAGTCGACCTCAACTTCGAACCCAGCCGCGAATTACTGGAGCAGACACTGGCCGGCTGCAACGGCGTTATCTCCCAGGCGGCGCGGGAACTCGGCCTCAGCCGGCAGGCGCTCTACCGCCGGCTGGATAAATACGGTATTCCCTATTGATGTTTAAGCAGTCCTCCCTCGAAGGTCGGATCCTCGCTGTATCGCTACTGGCGGTATCTGTCGGCGTCAGCATTCCCTTTGCATTTCTGCATTTCGGTATTGACAGCCGCCTGGCCTGGACCGGTGGCCTGTTGCTGGCGCTGCCCGCAGTGCTGTTCCTACTGCGCTTCGTCACCCACCCTCTCAATCGCACACTGAACGCACTGGAGAGCGGGCTGCTGAATTTCCGCGACGGCGACTTCTCCATCTCGCTGGCGACAAAGCGCAGTGACCAGCTGGGCCAGCTGACCAAGCTCTATAACGAGGTGGGCGAGATACTGCGTCGCGAGCGAGCGCATATCTACCAGCGCGAGCTGCTGCTCGATACCGTGATCCAGAGTTCGCCCCAGTCGCTGCTGCTGGTGGACCAGGGCGATCACATCATCTACGCCAACAGCAGCGCGCGGCACCTGCTGAACAACGGCAAGCCGATCCAGGGCCTGACACTGGAGCGCTTACTGCCCAGTTGCCCACAGGAACTGGCCGATGCCATAGAGAAAAAAGAGGACGGCCTCTTCAGCTACAGCGATGGCGACAACACCCAAACCATGCATATCGGCAACAGCACCTTTGTGCTCAACGCCCAGCGGCACCGGCTGATCGTCATTCGCGAAATGACCCGGGAGCTGACCCGCGCCGAGGTACAGGTGTGGAAAAAAGTCATCCGCCTGATCAGCCACGAACTCAACAACTCCCTGGCTCCCATCTCGTCCATGGCCCACAGTGGGAAACTGCTGGCCCAGCAGTCGAACAAATCTGCGGGAACAGATTTGGACGCCGAAGGCGCCCCCGAGGTGAGCGCCAGGGATGGCGCGAATCACAAAGCCGAAGCCCTGGAGAAAGTGTTCGATATTATTGCCGAACGCTGCCGGCACCTCACCGAGTTCACCCAGGGCTACGCCCGCTTTGCCAAGCTCCCGGCCCCCAGTTGCGAAACCGTGCAATGGCGGCAATTGATCGAGCGCCTGGCGCCGCTGCACCAGTTTACTCTGCACGGAGAACTGCCCGCCCGCCCGGGCTATTTCGATCCGGTACAAATCGAACAGGCACTGCTGAATCTGTTCAAAAACGCCGCCGAAGCCGGCAGCGACAGTGCGCATACGGAACTGCAAATCACCGCCGACGGCCGCGGCCAGGAAATCATCGTGCGCGACCGCGGCTGTGGCATGAGTGAAAAGGTACTGCAACAGGCGTTGCTACCCTTCTACTCCACAAAACCCCAGGGTGTGGGCCTGGGGCTGGCACTTTGCCGCGAAATCGTCGATGCCCACGACGGCCATATCCAACTGCACAACCGCCCCGGCGGAGGACTGCAGATCAACCTGTGGTTGCCTTGGCCCAAGTGTGGGTAAAAGGGGTAGGACAATGGAACTGCGACAGCAATTCACTGGTGGAACCCGCATTCCACGCCATACCCACACGGAGCCCTAGGCCGCAATTGTATTGCAGGGCAGTTACTGCGAAGCCGGCGATAGCGGGCGATGGTGGACACAGGCCGGGGACGTATTGATCCACCGCCCCTTTTCCAGCCACTTCGACTGCTTCGCAAAAAACCCGGCACAGGTTCTCAACCTGCCCCTGCCGCTCGAAATCGGTATTGCGGCAACCCACTGCCGAATCGCGGACCCCGACCTGCTCGTGCGCACCGCCGAGCGCGACCCGCATCAAGCCTCCCAGCTGCTGCTCGCGCAACTGCTGCCGGGAAGCGCCGCCAGCGACGATCCCGTCGACCGCTTCGCCGCACAACTCGCCTCTCCCGATGCCCCCTCTGTCGCCGACTGGTCGCGGCGGGCGGGGCTCAGGCGCGAAACCCTCTTCCGCCAGTTTCGCGCCGCCTACGGTACCAGCCCCACGGAATACCGGGTGGAATCCCGCACCAAACTGGCCTGGAAAGAGATTGTGACCGGTACGCGGCCGCTGGCGGAAATAGCCGCGGATTTCGGCTTCGCAGACCAGGCCCATATGAGCCGCGCGATCCGCAAGCTCACCGGCCTGCCGCCCGGCCGCTGGCGGACGCAACATTCGTTCAATACTCCGGACGGGCAGGCCATTAAATTAACCGCGTAAACCATCACGCGGGTAAAAAATGATGAATACCTCTGTTGTTGCGCCGCATCCCCGGCCATTCTTCGAAGTCACCGGACTGCACTTTCGTCTCTGGCCGATCCTGTTCGCCGGGCTGTTGATGCAGGGAATTTTGTGGCCCGCGCGGCAGGTGGTGCGCTGGTTGTATCACAGCCACCCCGACCTGCTTTTCGGGCAGACCTGGGCTTTTGTCGGTATCGCGATGTTGCTGCAGGCCCTGGGCGGCCTGATCGGCATACTGGCCATGCGCCGCCTGCTGCCCACCGCCGACGGCCACCTGCGCTGGCCGCCGGGCCGCAGCTATGCCGGACTGGCCGCCGCCATGGGAGTCGCCATGGGCCTGGTGATGCTGGTGGCCGATTACTGGCCGCAGCTGCTCACCCAGACCGCGCCCGACGCCGGCTACGACCTGACCCCGGTGGGCGCCAGTGGCTGGCTGGCGATGATGGCCGCTACCGGCCTGGCCGAGGAGACCGTCTTTCGCGGCCTTTTGGTGGGAATGCTGGTGGTGTTGGTACCCGGCCGGGTGCGACTGGGCAGCTTCGAAGTACCCTTCGCCGCCGTAGCTGTCGGCCTGCTGTTTTCCGTGGCCCACTACGAGACCTTTCTGGTGGATCCCTTGCACCTGGCGATAGCGCAGCAGCTGTACGCCTTTGTCTGGGCGCTGGTCTACGTGTGGCTGATGGAGAAGTCCCGCAGCCTGCTCGCGCCGATTATCGCCCACGGGCTGGGCAACTTTACCGAGGTGGCACTGGTGATGTTGATGATGTCCGCCTGGAACTGAAGCGACTCTCTAGCGACCCTCTAGCGGCGGGCTCGCGGCGAAGCCGGTGTGGAGACGCAAGTAAAGCCCGCCGCAAAAATGGTACGCCGGCTACCCATTGGCGCGATTGGACGGTTCTTACAGTAAGGTTTTCTTTAGCAATATCTCTCATAACTTGGCGCAAATTTCATTGCGTCATTTTAGTCTTCACTCGTTGTGTATTGTCGGCGGTAGGAAAAATTCACCCGCAGCGGGCCAGGGGCGGCACACGGCGATAGTTCTGTTGGCTTCTTACAGACGCTTCCCGTTGAAGTTCGCACCCACCGCCGGCGACCAGCGCAACTCCTACCGGATCGAGGAAAGCATCCGCTCCGGTCACGCCAACATCGACGGCGCGCTGGATATCCGCGACAACCTGGCCAGCGGCGGTAACCCCAACCTGGAGCCCTTCGAGGCCAGGCAATACGACGCTACCCTGGAGTGGTACCCGCGGGAGGGCACAGCATTGACCGCCGGGATTTTCTACAAGGATATCTCCACCTTTATCCAGACCCAGGTCTCCGACCTGGAATTCAATGGCGAGGTCTACCGACTCACCTCCAAAGTGAACGGCTCAAACGCGGATGTCTTCGGCACCAACAGCCTGGCCACCGAGAACAATGCCGAGTTCGGCTCACTGGACTTCAGCGCCTCCTATGATATAAACGACGCCGCTTCCGTGTTTATGGAAGGCATCAATATCGCCAACGAGGTGCAACAGCTGTTTGTGGACGACGACGAGTTCCGCAGCTACACGGACTACGGCCGCACTTTTGTATTAGGTGCGAGGATTGATTACTGACAGGCCGGCCTTTGTCATCCCTGGTAGGATGGGCAAAGCGAGCGTAGCGAGTGTGCCCATCACAACCGCTGCTGATGGGCACGCTTCGCTTTGCCCATCCTACAAGGTCGTGCTTTTTAATCTGGGAGAAATAAACATGACAATTTCCCGCCGGCACTTCCTGCGCAACGCGGGCGCCGCCGCACTGGCCTTCGGCGGCCTCTCCAGTTTTTCCGCCCTCGCCCAGGTGTATGCGGTGGACCCGAAGCGCGGCATCGACCGTTTCGGGCAGCTCTACCGGGACCCGGACGGCATCCTCAACCTGCCGCAGGGGTTCAGTTACAAAATCATTTCCCGCAGCGGCGATATGATGTCCGACGGACTCACCACACCCAGCGCCCCGGACGGCATGGCTGCTTTCCCGGTCCCCGGAAAAAAGGACCAGTGCCTGCTGGTGCGCAACCACGAACTGGACTCCGTGGGTGAGGAAATCGGCCCCTTTCAAAACAATCCTTCCCGGGCAAAGTCCGCCGGCAAAAAAGCCTTCGATTTTTATGGGGACCTTCCGGTCAACGGCGGCACCAGTACCCTGCTCTACAGCCACAAAACCGGCCGCGTGGAGCGCTCCCATTTAAGCCTGCTGGGCACTACCCGCAACTGCGCCGGCGGCGCCACCCCCTGGGGCTCCTGGCTCAGCTGCGAGGAGAGTCTGGCCGGCCCCGGCGAGGGCTTCGGCCGCGAACACGGTTATATTTTCGAAGTGCCGGCGATCGCCGAGGGGCTGGTGGACCCGGTGCCGCTGAAGGATATGGGCCGCTTTGTGCACGAAGCGGCCGCAGTGGACAGCAGCAATGGCATCGTCTACCTCACCGAGGATTTCGACCACTCGCTCTTCTACCGCTTCCTGCCCGCGCAGCCGGGGGAGCTGGTCAAGGGCGGTAAGCTGCAGGCGCTGGTGATCCGCGACTGGCCGCGGGCGCTCACTCGCAATTGGACCGAGGACGCGGACAGCCCCGACGCCCGCGCGGTGGAAATCGGCCAGCGCTTCAGCTGCGAGTGGATGGACCTGGAGGACGTCACCTCCCCGGATGGCGACCTGAGCCTGCGCGGTGCGGCGAAGGGGGCGGCGCGCTTCTGCCGTTGCGAGGGTGTGGCTTTCGCCACGCGCGCGGACGGCAGCCGGGAAATCTTCTTCGCCGCCACCGGCGGCGGCCCCGAACATATCGGACAGATATGGCGCTACCGCCCCGGCAGCCACGAGGGCAGCGGCAACGAAACCCCGGGAGAACTGGAACTGGTTTACGAGACCTGCGACCGGGCGCTGATGGAGTCCTGCGACAACCTGGCCATAGCGCCCTGGGGCGACCTGATCATCTGCGAGGACAGCTATTCCGACAACCCGGATATGGTCAACTATATCCGCGGCCTGACGCCGCAGGGAAAACTCTACACCCTGGCCATGAACGCCCACCCGGACAAGGGCGAATTCTGCGGCGCCTGCTTCTCGCCGGATGGCTCCACCCTGTTCGTGAATATCCAGCGGCCGGGGATGACGCTGTCGATTACCGGGCCATGGGGAAAATTACGCGCATAATAAGCAGCGGAGGTTCTTTGTAGGAGCGGTCCATGGCCGCGATCGATAGTGGTTAGTTTCACAACTCGATCGCAGGCATGGGCCGCTCCCGGCCGGACCGCTCCTACAGGGGAAAATATCCGGCAGCCACCCAATTACCAAAATAAATTCATCGGCGCCGCTGTCCCCCCGGCGCCGGCAGAAGCTTTTACCCCTATACCTGCAATTCGCAGGCATCACATGCAAAGGAGATCAGTTGTGAAAAAACTCTTGGGATTAACCGCAACCTTACTGCTCAGCAGTCCAACACTCGCAGACGGGCAGCTCAGCGTACTGACCTACAATGTGGCGGGCCTGCCGGACGCCTTCAGCTCCGGCAGTCCGGCCACCAACACGGTAAAAATCAGCCCGCTGCTCAACGATTACGATATCGTGCTGGTGCAGGAGGATTTCAGCTACCACAGCGACCTGGAGAGTCAGGCGCAACACACCTATCAGTCGTCCCACTCCGGCGATATCGCCATCGGCGACGGCATGAACCGCTTCGCGTTTGCCGGGGTCACTGACTTCGAGCGCACAAAATGGAACGACTGCTACGGTGTATTCGACAGCGGCAACGACTGTCTCACTCCCAAGGGTTTCTCTTTTTCCCGTATGTTCCTGGACGGCGGCGCCATCGTGGACGTGTACAACCTGCACGCCGACGCCAACACCGACCCCAACTCCAACAACGCCCGCGCCAGTAACCTGCTGCAACTGCTGGCAGCCGTTGAAACCCGCTCCCGGGGCCATGCGGTCATCGTCGCCGGCGACACCAATTCCCGCTATACGCGCGCGCCGGACAAGCTGCATGAATTTATCGCCGCCGGTTTCAGCGATGTGTGGGTGGAACAATCCCGCGGCGGCATCTATCCGCGGAGCGGCGACCCGGCACTGCTGGATTGCGCGGACAAGAATAGCGGCAATTGCGAGCGGGTGGATAAAATTCTCTACCGCAGCAGCCCGGCGGTGACACTGTCCCTCAGCGACGCCCACGTGCCCTCACACTTTGTCGACGAAGCGGGCGAGGAACTCTCCGACCACGATCCGGTGGCCGCCCATTTCAATTATTCGGTCGCGGAAGGTTTCCACCTGACCGGCACTCTCGGTGGTCCCCACGGGAACTTCTTCAATGACCTGGCAACCCTCAGCGACAGCGGCTACCCGGCGCCCACCGCTATCAGTCTGCGCGCGGGACGCCGCGTGGACCGGCTGGCATTCGGTTATGCCGACGGACAACAGCTGGGCCATGGCGGCTCTGGCGGCAACCTGCAGACACTGACGCTGGCGCAGGGCGAATACCTGAATACCGTCACCACCTGCCAGGAAAAACACAATGACCACACGCGTATTTTCTATCTGGCGCTGGAGACCAATCTGGGTAATGGCATTTCCGGCGGCAGCCGGGAGGGTTATTGCGAGACTTTCACCGCCCCCGCGGGCATGGGCTTTGTCGGCGCTTACGGCCGCTCCGGGAATGAATTGGACAAGGTCGGTTTTATTGCCCGGGATTTTTAGCCGGCGTTAAGGCTTGTAGGATGGGCAAAGAAGCGAAGCGACGTGCCCATCACAGGGCGCCCGGATCATTGATGGGCACGCTGCGCTTTGCCCATCCTGCGAAACTTCCCCTGTAGGAGCCTGCTTGCAGGCGAATCGCTACGAAGCACTGATCTTTTCGCCTGTAAGCAGGCTCCTGCAAAGCACCCTGTAGGGTGCGCCGCGCGCACCGAGTTGCCGCTCGGAAATCCAAGGCTCACTAAAAACCGGCCTTGATTCCAGCAATCAAAGTAACGCAATCTATTCTCAATTTCCTCTTCATGCGCAGCCCCGCCCAGCCGCTGCAAAGCTGCCCCATCGGGCTAATCTAATAGGGAAAGGCGGGCCAACCCTTCCAACGAGGTAAAGCTGTCATGAACGAGCGAGATCAAAACATTGGGCGGCGGAAATTTCTCAAGCTGTGCGGCTGTTCACTGGCGCTACTGCCGGTCGCGCTGATTGCAACCGACCGAGCGGTCGCCCAGGGCAAGGCGAAGAAGGAGGCGGTGCAGTACCAGGACACACCGAAGAACGGGCAGAAGTGCGCCGACTGCCAACTCTTTACCCCGCCGGATGGCTGCCAGGTGGTGGAGGGAAAAATCAGCCCGGAGGGCTGGTGCAGTCTGTTTGTGGTCAAGCAGTCGTAAACAATTCTGGCCGATACTTTACAAATTGTAGCCAGGAGTAATAGCACTGTGGGAGCCTGCCCTGCAGGCGATTAGGATGTGCGCGGAGCACCCCCAATCGCCTGCGAAGGCAGGCTCCCACATCACGGTTTTCGAATTCAGTTTGAGCAGACCCCGATCAGGCCGATACCCGCTGCTCCCCGCGCAATTTGCTCACATCCGCCCGCGGCGGCGCGCCGAACATGCGACTGTATTCGCGGCTGAAATGGGACGGGCTCTCGTAGCCCACCCGGTAGCTGGCGGAAGCCGCCTCCAGGCCCTCGACTAACATCAGCCGGCGCGCTTCGTGCAGGCGCAGTTTTTTCTGGAACTGGAGCGGCGACATGCGCGTTACCTGCTTGAAACTGTGGTACAGGGACGACTCACTCATATTGGCCTCGCCCGCCAGGTCGCGAATGCGCAACGGCTCGGAGAAGCGGTCCTTGAGCAGGGCGATCACCCGCGAGATACGGTTGGCCTGGCTGTCGACTACGGCGAACTTGCGCATGCGCGCACCCATCTCCCCCATCAGCGCGCGGTAGAGGATTTCCCGGCGCGCCAGCGGCGCCAGTATCGGCGCATCCGCGGGGGTTTCCAGCAGCCCCACCAGGCGGTTTACCGCCTCCAGCATGCCAACGTCCATTTGCGCGACGCACAGGCCGCAGGAGACTTCCGGGCAGGTGAACGCCGGGTCGAGTTCCGGGGCCTTGTCCCCCAGGTCCAGCACCAGATCGGTTACCTCCTGCGGGTCCACGACCAGTTTCACCGCCAGGTAGGGCTCTTCGGGGGAGGCCTCCACCACCTGCCCCACCACCGGTAGGTGTACCGAAGAGGCCAGGTAGCTCAGGGAGCCGTAGGAGATTTGCTTGTCGCCCAGCTGCAGGGTTTTGCTGCCCTGCACGATAAAGCCCAGGCAGGGTTCGTATACCGAAGAGGTACAGCTGGTCGCGGTATCGGAGCGAATCAGTCCCACACCGGCCAGGGATGAGTCCTGCAGCCCCTGCTCCGGCGTCCACCGCTGTATTCTGTGCGCGAGCTTCCTGCGCACCGCTTCGGTATCCGCTTCCCCCGCACCGACCTGCCTGTGCTCCACAGCCATAACCAACTCCTCACCACCCGGTCATCCCCGGGCATTTACCAACCATACCGGCGGCCAGTATACGGAGTTTTGGGCAACCCGCTCAGACTTTTGCAGAATTGGGCAATTACCTTGCAGCAATGTGCAATCCACCTATATCCCGCCAACTATTGCTGTGTTTGGCTTTCACAAGCACAGGCTTGTAACAATTGCGCAACCGGGTGCCGACCCAACTCAACCCGGCAAAGCCTCTAAATATCGCAAAACAGAATTAGGCAATCACTGCACAGTAACCGGATACCGCCCCACAACCCTTCATCGGTATGGTTGCCGTCCATCAGGAAAGAAGCCCCGTTCCACTTTCCGTAACCCAGGGAGTTAATTTTGTTATGGCAAGAATTCTGCAAACCACTTTCCTTGTTCTGGCTGCCACCGCACTGGCGGCATGCGGTGCCGATAAGCAGGACGCCCGGCAGGCGCCGCCACCGGTGGTGGAAGTCGCCGAGGTACTGGCTGAGCCGGCCACGCTCTGGAACGATTTCACCGGCCGGGTGGCCGCGCCGGAAACGGTGGAGCTGAGGCCCCGGGTCAGCGGCTATATCGAGCAGGTCGCCTTCACGGAGGGTGAACTGGTACAGCGCGGGGATCTGTTGTTTTCCATCGACCCCCGCCCCTACCGCGCCCGCGAGCGCGCGGCGCAGGCGGAACTGGCCAGCGCGCGCAGCCAGCTGACCCTGGCCCGGAACCAGGCGGAGCGCGCACAGCAATTGCTGAAAAGCCGCGCGATTTCCCGCGACGAATTCGACCGGCGCAACGCCGCACAGGATTCCGCCAGGGCGGCGGTGGACGCCGCCGAAGCGGCGCTGGAAAACGCCCGCCTGGATCTGCAGTACACCCAGGTCAAGGCGCCGATCAGCGGTCGGGTCGGGCGCGCTTTTATCACCCGCGGCAACCTGGCCAGCGCCGACCAGACGCTGCTGACCACACTGGTCTCGGTGGACCCGATGTATGTCTATTTCGAGAGCGACCAGCAGACATTTGTAGCCAGCCGCAGCTTTTTCACTCCCGAACGGCATCCGGAAGTACGGGTGGGGCTGGCCGGGGAGCCGGGCTTCCCCCATCGCGGGCAGCTGGATTTTATCGACAACCGCCTGAACAGCCACACCGGCACCCTACAGTTTCGCGCGGTGATCCCGAACCCCGATGGCACTTTCAAACCCGGCCAGTTCGCCCGCGTACAGATGCCCACGGAGCAGTTGAGCCGCGCGGTGCTGGTCAACCGCAAGGCGGTGCTCTCCGACCAGGACCGCCGCTTCGTGTATGTGGTGGACGGGGAAAACCGCGTGGCCCGCCGCGAAGTGGGAGCCGGGCCACAGATGGATGAACTGGTGGTGATCCGCCACGGCCTGGACTCCGGTGAGCGGATAGTCGTCAACGGCCTGCAGAAAATCTTCGCCGCCGGTGTGCAGGTGGAGCCGCAGCTGGTGCAGATGCGCGAGCAGGATCCCGACCGGCAGATCGCCGCGCGATGATCGTCAAACACGCTTCCTTGTAGGAGCGGCCCATGGCCGCGATCGGACTCCGAGTGAGAACCCGATCGCGGCCA